>NZ_JBSGDD010000010.1:0-54493 GCF_053602195.1 Kitasatospora sp. NPDC004531
GGTCTGCCGGGTGCGGCGCAGCGCGCGGCGGACCGGGGCGGGGACCACCGACTCCGGTGGTTCCTGGTGGCCGTCGTGGGGCCGCCCCCCGCCATCGGCCGGACCCTCGGAGCCGGCCGGGCCGTCGGTGGCGGCCCGGGGTCTACCTCTGCTCCCCATGGCCACCGGTCCCCTCAATCGCGGCGAATGCCGCCGGGCGGTCGAGCGAGCTCGTCCGGTCGAGGGGGAACAGCAGCCAGTCGGCGCGTCCGATCACCCGGTCCACGGGGACGGTGCCGCCGCCGGGCTCGCCGAGGTGGTCCCGGGAGTCGCGGGACGCGCTGCGATGGTCGCCCATCACCCACAACTTGCCGGAAGGAACCACGATGTCGAAAGGTACCGCCGAGGGTGCGTCGCCGGGAAGCAGATAGTCGCTCTCGTCCAGCGGCACTCCATTGATCCGGAGTCGGCCGTCGGAGCCGCA
This sequence comes from Kitasatospora sp. NPDC004531, assembly GCF_053602195.1. Taxonomy (NCBI): domain Bacteria; kingdom Bacillati; phylum Actinomycetota; class Actinomycetes; order Kitasatosporales; family Streptomycetaceae; genus Kitasatospora; species Kitasatospora sp. NPDC004531. The sequence continues at coordinate 464 of NZ_JBSGDD010000010.1, forward strand.
GCACGTGACCCGGTCGCCGCCCACCCCGATCACCCGTTTCACGTAGACCGTGTCACCGGCGGGGGCCAGTCCGGCCCTGGTCAGCATGCGCTTCATCCCGGACGGTTCGTCCCGGTACGGCAGGAAGGAGCCGATGCCGTCGAAGACCACCACATCGCCCCGCTGGGGCTGCCCGCCGAAGGCGTAGGCGAGCTGGTTGACCAGGACCCGGTCGCCCGGCTGCAGAGTGCCCTCCATGGAGCCGGACGGCACCGCGAAGGGCCGGGCCACGAAGGCGTTCACCAGCAGCAGCGCGACCACGCACACCGCGCCGATCCACAGCAGGTCGCGCGACCACCGCCGCCCGGATCCGTCGTCGTCGGCGTCCGGGTCATCGCCAGCGTCCCCGGAGGCCCCGGCCACCCCGGTGCCCGGGCCGTCCCCCGCGCTGCCCGCGTCCCCCACGGCACCCGAGTCCGAATCCGCCGCCAGGCCCGAGCCCGCCCCGGAGTCCGCCGCGTCGCCGTTCCCAGCGGCGCCGCCCCCGCTGCCGCCCCCGGCCGCGGGCTCGGAGCCCGGCCCGAAGCCCGGCTCGCAGGTCGGCCCGGAAACGGCAACGGACCGCGCCGGTGTGTCCGTACCCGTGGGTGCGGGACTGCCGTCGCGGTCCGTCGGTGGCTCGTGCGTGCTCATCGGGGGTGAGCTTATCCTCCCGGCCTAAGCCGGTCGGAGGGCCTTCCCCCGTCGAGCCTGCGCGATCACGCGTCGCGCTTCTCCTTGATCTTCGCGGCCTTGCCGCGGAGGTCGCGCAGGTAGTACAGCTTGGCGCGGCGGACCGCACCGCGGGTCACGACCTCGATCTTCTCGACGACCGGGGTGTGCACCGGGAAGGTGCGCTCGACACCGACGTTGAAGCTGACCTTGCGGACGGTGAAGGTCTCACCGATGCCGGCGCCCTGACGACGGATGACGACGCCCTGGAAGACCTGGACGCGCGAGCGGTTGCCTTCGATGACTCGAACGTGCACCTTCAGGGTGTCGCCGGGGCGGAAGGCGGGGATGTCGTTGCGCAGCGAGGCCGCGTCGACAGCAGCGAGCTTGTTGCTCATCGTTGCTCTCCATCGCAGGCGCCACGGGCCGCCCACGGAAATTCGTCTCTACTGGGTGGTGCTGCGGGCCGCTTCGGCTGACGATGAACCCCCCGTGGCGGGGGCACCGGTCCACTGACCCCACGAGGGAGCCGGGCGACAGACAGCAGTCGCCTATTCTTCCACAGGCTCTACCGCAGACCGAAATCGGCCGGCGGCGTCGTCCCAGGCCAGGCCGAGGACGCTGAGCGCTTCGCGTTCCTTCTTGGTGAACGCGTCGCGCTGCCAACGGGCCACCAGGTCGGGCCGGTTGGCGAGGGTGCGGGCGAAGGCCTGCTCGCGCCGCCACTGGGCGATCTTCCCGTGGTGGCCGCTGAGCAGGATGTCCGGCACCTCGCGGCCGCGCCACTCGGCGGGCTTGGTGTACACCGGGCCCTCCAGCAGGTCGGCCATGGCGCCGGGGGCGAAGGAGTCGTCCCGGTGGGACTCGGCGTTGCCGAGCACGCCGGGCAGCAGCCGGGCGATCGCCTCGACCATCACCAGCACGGCGACCTCGCCGCCGGCCAGCACGTAGTCGCCGATGGAGGCTTCGACCACGGGCATCCGGGTCGCGGCTTCCTCGATGACCCGCCGGTCGATGCCCTCGTAGCGGGCGGGCGCGAAGGCCAGCCAGTTGCGGGAGGCCAGGTCCTGGGCGAGTTCCTGGGTGAAGGTCCGGCCGCTGGGGGTGGGCACCACCAGGGTCGGCACCTCGCCCTCGGGGCCGGCCGCGAGGACGGCGTCCAGCGCCGCGCCCCACGGTTCGGGCTTCATCACCATGCCGGGGCCACCGCCGTAGGGGGTGTCGTCCACGGTGCGGTGGATGTCGGTGGTCCACTGCCGCAGGTCGTGCAGGTGCACGTCGAGCTGTCCCCGGGCGCGCGCCTTGCCCACCAGCGAGACGTTCAGCGGCTCCAGGTACTCGGGGAAGATCGTGACGACGTCGATCCGCATGTCGGTCACACCGCACCCCCGGTCGAGCCGTCGGAGCCGTCGGAGCTGTCGGAGCTGTCGGTGCCCTCGGAGTCACCCGGGCCATCGGCATCACCAGAGCCGGCGGAGTCGGCCGCAGCACCCTCGCGCGAGGAGGCGACCACCGCGTCGGCGGGGTCGATCAGGCCGGGCGGCGGGGTGATCACGGCGCGCTGCTCGTCCAGGTCGATGACGGGGACGATCTGCTCGACGAACGGGATGAGCACCTCGGTGCCGTCGGGGCGCTGGACGGTGAGCAGGTCCTGGTAGGGGAGGTGGACCACCTCGGTGAGCTCGCCGATCAGGGTGCCGTCGGTGAGGACGACGTCCAGGCCGATCAGCTGGTGGTCGTAGTACTCGTCGGGGTCCTCGGGGGTCTCCTCCGGGTCGACCTCGGCGATCAGGAAGGTGCCGCGCAGCGCCTCGGCGGCGGTGCGGTCCTTGATGCCGGCGAAGCGCAGCAGCAGTCGGCCGCTGTGCACCTTGCCGGACTCGACGGTCAGCGGTCCGATGCCGGCGGGGTCGGTGAGGAGGACCGCGCCGGGGCCGAGCCGCAGTTCCGGCTCGTCGGTGCGGACCTCGACGCTGACGTCTCCGCGGATGCCGTGGGCGCGGCCGATCTTGCCGACGACGAGCTGCACGGTGATCGTTCTCCTGAGATGGGCCTGGGTGAGGCGAGCGTGGTGGTGGAGTTCAGAAGGACCCGGAAAAACGGGAAGGACCGGCCGGGACGGATGCGTCCCGGCCGGTCCGGAAACCCGGTGGTCGACCTGTCGGTTGACGTTGCCGGTCGAGCGAGGAGGTCAGCGAAGGCTGTCCACGTCGACCAGATCGACCCGGACATTGCGACCGCCGAGGGCGCCGACCACGGTGCGCAGTGCGCGCGCCGTGCGGCCGCCCCGGCCGATCACCTTGCCGAGGTCGTCGGGGTGCACCCGCACCTCGATGGTGTGACCGCGGCGCAGGTTCCGCGAGCGGACCTGCACCTCGTCGGGGTGCTCGACGATGCCCTTCACCAGGTGGTCGAGGGCTTCCTCGATCATGCTCAGGCCTCGGTGGAAGCGGCCTCGGCCTCGTCAGCCTTGTCCGACTTCTTGGCCTTCGGGGTGATGGCGACACCGGTGGTGGCGTCCTCGAAGCCGGCGACGGCCTTGGCGAACAGGTGCGAGAAGTCCTCGACCTTGGGCTCGGCGACCTTCAGCGGCTCCGGAGCCGGCAGGCCCTTGAACTTCTGCCAGTCGCCGGTCAGCTTGAGGATGGCGAGGACCGGCTCGGTCGGCTGGGCGCCGACGGACAGCCAGTACTGGGCGCGGTCGCTGTCGACCTCGATCTTCGAGGGGTTGTAGGTCGGCTGGTAGATGCCGATCTCCTCGATCGCGCGACCGTCACGCTTGGTGCGCGAGTCGGCGACGACGATGCGGTAGTGCGGGGAGCGGATCTTGCCCAGACGCTTCAGCTTGATCTTGACAGCCACGGGTGTGGATTCTCCTGGTTTTGACGTGGGTGAGCAGCGCTCCGCCGCGTGGGGCTGCGGCGCGAGGTGCCGTTCAAGGGACACGCCAGCCGGTTGGGAGAGAGGGTCCTGCCTGGCTGCCGAGTACTCAGCTGTCCATTCTGCCACACCGTGGACGACCCCCCGAACCGGCCCCCGACCGCCCCCGCGCCCCCGTCCGACCCCGGAAATCCCGCCCGCACCCCCGTCCGCCCCCGAAAAAGCCCCGCCCGCACTCCCGCCCGCGCCCGAAAAAAGTGATGTCGACCGCCCCCCGAAGGGGCCGGCCGACTCATGGCCGGTCCGCGGGCACCCCGCCCGCGGTCCGGATCAAGCGATCTTGAACGGCTGCTGGCAGGCTCCGCAGACGATCGAGGCCTGCGCGAGCACCGACGGGACGACGCGGACGTTGCGACCGCAGCCGCACACCGCCTTGACCCGAACGCCGCCGCCCGAGGACCCGTGCCGGGCGGCCGGTCCGCGGAAGGCGCGGTGGTTGCCCTCGCCGGCGACGGCGAGCTGGTGCGCCCCGAGCGCGCGGTCGAGACGCTCGATGGTCTCGGCGTAGCGCTCGCGGGTCTCGTGCCCCATCGTCACCTGGGAGAAGCCGCTGCTGGCGTGCGGCTCGACCGGGTGGGCCAGGCCCAGCTCGGACGCGAGCAGCAGGAAGCGCCGGTTGTGGTACCGCCCGGCCCGCGACGTGTCGCGGATCTCCCGGGCGGCGGCCAGGCCGTGCGCGGCCTCGTGCAGCAGGCGCTCGAAGTTGAGCCGGGTGCCGCAGGCCGACGAGGACTCGCCGATCAGCGCCTCGGGCGACGCCAGGTCGGGCAGATCCCGGTGGTGGGCCTGGATGTCGCTCCAGGCGGCGGCCAGTTCGGCCGCAAGGACGAGGGGCTGTGTCGTGCTCACGCTGTACCAACGATGGGGAGAGAGCCGATGTTCCGCTGCACCCGGTGGTTCGGGAATTCCCAGCGAACTCTCAGGAATACACTTCCGTACGCGAATTGCGCGCTTCCGAACTGACGCAAGACCAACCCCCTGCACGTTTGGGCCCGGCGGGCTCGCCGGGCTTTCGGCACCCGTCGCGGAGCCCAACATCCCCACGGCGGACGGCCCGCGTCCTGTCCGAAAATTGACAGGGCCACGGGCCGTATACCGTACCGCTTGTCAGGTACTGCCGGGAGTTGACTTGGCAGTAGTCTCAACTGCCAAGTTGTGAACCGGCGTTCACGCTTTGACCGGCCTCAACGGGAGCTTCCCAGCTCAGCGCGGTGATCACGCTCCGCAAGCGGTCCCCGGGCGCGGAGCCCGGGGACGCTCGCGGCAATCGGATCAGTAGGCGCGGGCCACCAGGGCGAGGTTGCCCTCCTGGTCGTCGGTGGCCGGCACGGTGCCGTCGGCGGCGACGATGCAGCGCACCGACACGCCCTGCTCGGCCAACTTCGCCTCGCCCTCGGGGCCGAGGTCGGCCCAGGAGATCCGGCCCCAGCCGGTGGCGGCGGCCTCGACGGCCTCGTCGATGGTCTTGACGTCCACGGTGCGGGCCTCGCGGCGCTCGCGGGACTCGCGCAGCAGCTGCGCCTGGTCCTCCTCCAGGATGCCGGGGACGATCGCGGCCAGGGAGTCGACCTGGACCGGCTCCTTGCCGCCGGCGATCCGGCGGGCCAGCATCGCGGTGCCGGCCTCCAGGTCGCGCGGGCCGACCTCGATGCGCAGCGGAACGCCCTTGAGCTCCCAGTCGACGGCGCGGCGGCCGAACGGGGTGTCGGTGCGGTCGTCGACGACCACGCGGACGCCGGCGGCCTCCAGCTGGGCGCCGATCTCTCGGACCTTGGCCAGCACCGCGTCCTCGCCCTTGATGGCCAGCACCACGACCTGGACGGCGGCCAGCCGCGGCGGGACCCGCAGGCCGTTGTCGTCGCCGTGGGACATGATCAGGCCGCCGACCATGCGGGTCGACACGCCCCAGGAGGTCTGCCAGACGAACTCGCGCTCGGCGCCCTGGAGCTGGTAGGTGGTGTTGAAGGCCTTGGCGAAGTTCTGGCCCAGCTCGTGGCTGGTGCCCATCTGCAGGGCCTTGCCGTCACGCATCATGCCTTCGAGCGTGAGGGTGTTGATGGCGCCGGCGAAGCGCTCCTTGGCGGTCTTGCGGCCGAGCACCACGTCGATGCCGAGCACGTTGGTCATGAAGTCGCCGTAGACGTCCGTGTGGATCCGCGAGGCGTAGTCGCGGGCGTCCTCGTAGGTGGCGTGGGCGGTGTGGCCCTCCTGCCAGAGGAACTCGGTGGTGCGCAGGAAGACGCGCGGGCGCAGCTCCCAACGGACCACGTTGGCCCACTGGTTGATCAGCAGCGGCAGGTCGCGGTGGCTCTGCACCCACTTGGAGAAGTACTCGTTGATGATCGTCTCGGAGGTGGGCCGGACGACCACCGGCTCCTCCAGCTCCTTGCCGCCGCCGTGGGTGACCACCGCGAGCTCGGGGGCGAAGCCCTCCACGTGCTCGGCTTCCTTGGTCAGGTACGACTGCGGGATGAACATCGGGAAGTACGCGTTCTGGGCGCCGGCCTTCTTGATCCGGGCGTCCATCTCCTGCTGCATCCGCTCCCACAGGCCGTAGCCGTACGGTCGGATGACCATGGTGCCCCGCACCGGACCGTTGTCGGCCAGCTCTGCCTTGTTGATGAGGTCCTGGTACCAGCGGGGGAAGTCTTCCGCCTGGGGGGTGAGAACGGGTGCCTTAGCCATGGGCCGAATGGTACGGGGAGCGGCGGCCGGACCGTGAATCCGATTCCCCGGCCCGGGCCCGCGGCGGGGTCCGCGGCACGCCCGCGCACACCCCGGGGCGCACACCCGCAGCGCGCGGATGCCTGCTCGCACCCCTCTGGACGACGGCGGCGACCCGCTGTTCGCTGAGAGGGCCGGGGGGTGCCGGGCTGCGGCAGGCGCAGCCGAATCCGAGGACCGACGTGGACCGATTGGGAGGCCCCGATGGCTTCAGCGCAGGTGACCGGCAGCACCGTGGACCGGGTCCGGGCGGACGATCCACCGGAGCGGCGCGGTCGGGCACGGGACTGGGCGGAGATCCAGGAGCGCATGCTCGTCCCCCTCTACCTGGACGTCTACCGGTGCCTGGAGGTCGGCGCGGCGACCAGCCTGCTCGGGGTGGGCTGCCGGTCGGGGCTGGCGCTGCTGCTCGCCGAGGGGCGCGGCGCGCAGGTCGCGGGGGTGGAGTGGGACGGCGAGCTGCGGGAGCTGGCGGCGGCCCGCGGGCTCCAGGTGGCGCCCGGCGGCGGCCTCACCCGTTCGGCGCACCCCCTCCCCCGGCCGGCGCACTCCCTGGTGACGGTTTTCGAGCAGTCGCCGACGCCCGCGCTGGTCGCCTGGTCGGCGCGGCGCACGCTCCCCGGCGGGCTGCTGGTGCTCGCGGACCGGGGCCCGGCGGAGCGCTGCCAGAGCACGGCGGTGCTGGAGGTGGCGCACCGGCACGCGCCGGCGGAGGACGGCGAGCGGCGGCCCGAGCTGGAGTCGCTGCTGGTCTCCGCCGGCCTGCGCCCGTCCGCCGCCGGCCGGGTGGTCTGCCCGTTCGCGTACCCGGGGCTGGACTCGGCGGTCCGCGGGATGCTCGCCACCGGCCTGTTCGACCGGGCGGAGCAGCGGGCCGGGGCGGCGCTGGTGGCCAAGGAGGTGGAGGAGGCGCTGCACCCGTTCCTGCTCCCGGACGGCTCGGTGCGGATGGTGGACGAGTTCCGCTGGGCGGCGGGCGTCCGGCCGGAGGGGGCTACTCGCGGGTGATGCCGGCGGCGGCGTAGGCGGCGTCCTCGTCGAGCGTCTCGGCCTCCAGCAGGGCGGTGGCGAGGGCGTCGAGCCGGTGGCGGTGGCGGTTGAGCAGGACGATCGCCTCCTCCCAGCACTCGGCGACGATCCGGCGGGCCTCCTCGTCGACCGCGTCCAGGGTGGTGGGCGCGGCCGACAGGCCGTACGGGGACTGGCTGTCGTTGGGGATGGCGGTGACCCGGCCGACCAGGCTGCTCATGCCCCAGCGGCCGGCCATCGACCGGGCGATGGTGGTGAGTTGTTCGAGGTCGCTCTCGGCGCCGGTGGTGACGACTCCGTAGACCACCTGCTCGGCCGCCATGCCGCCGAGCGCGCCGATGATCCGGCCGCGCAGGTAGGGCTCGGTGTAGGAGTAGCGGTCGGTGTCGGGGGTGGAGAGGGTGACGCCGAGGGCGCGGCCGCGCGGCACGATGGTGACCTTGCGGACGGGGTCGGCGCCGGGCTGGAGCATGCCGAGCAGGGCGTGCCCGGACTCGTGGTAGGCGGTGCGTTCGCGCTCCTGCTGGGGCATCACCAGGGGCCGCACCGCGCCGAGTTGGACCTTCTCCAGGGCCTCCGAGAGGTTCTCCTGGTCGACCGCGTCCTGCTGGTTCTTGACGGCCAGCAGCGCGGCCTCGTTGACCAGGTTGGCCAGATCGGCGCCGGTCATGCCGGGCGTGGTGCGGGCCACCGCGTCCAGGTCGGTGCCCTTGGCCAGCGGGACTTCGCGGGCGTGGATCCGCAGGATCTGTTCGCGGCCGGCCCGGTCGGGCGGGCTGACGGTGATCCGCCGGTCGAAGCGGCCGGGGCGCAGCAGGGCGGGGTCGAGGATCTCGGCCCGGTTGGTCGCGGCGATCACGATGACGCCCTCGGAGCCGGAGAAGCCGTCCATCTCGGTGAGGATCTGGTTGAGCGTCTGCTCGCGCTCGTCGTGGCCGCCCATGCCGCCACCGCCGCCGCGCTGGCGGCCGATGGTGTCGATCTCGTCGATGAAGATGATCGCGGGGGCGACCTTGCGGGCCTCGGCGAACAGGTCGCGGACCCGGCTGGCGCCGACGCCGACGATCATCTCGATGAACTCGGACGCGGACGCCGAGAAGAACGGGACGTCCGCCTCCCCGGCGACCGCGCGGGCCAGCAGGGTCTTGCCGGTGCCGGGCGGGCCGGACAGCAGGACGCCGCGCGGCATCTTCGCGCCGAGTCGGCGGTAGGCCTGCGGGTTCTTCAGGAAGTCGACCACCTCGCTGAGTTCGGCCTCCACCTCGTCGATGCCGGCCACGTCCTGGAACGTGGTGCGCCGGCCCTGGCTGGTGTCCACCGGCTTGGGCGGGGCCTTGCGGCCGAGTGCGCCGGCGCCCATGCCGCCGGCCATCCGGCGGGCGATGAAGATCCAGACCGCGATCAGCAGCAGCATCGGGGCGAGCGAGATCAGCAGGTTGGCCAGGAAGCTGCGCTGCTGCACCACCGGGCGGGCGGTCACCTCGACGTTCTGCGACTGCAGCGTGCCCCAGAGGTTGTCGGTGGCGAACGCCGGTCGCTGGGTGGTGAATTCGGTGTAGTCGCCCTTCGCGCCGTCCGGCTTGGGCTGCTTGTTCTTCAGGGTGCCCTCGATGGAGTCGCCCTTGGAGTAGATCTTGGTGATGTTGCCGCTGTTCAGCTGCTTGTCGAACTCGGTGTACGAGACGGTGGTGGACCCGCCGCCGCCGAAGAAGCTCAGCAGCAGGTCCGACAGCAGGAACACCACCAGGGCGGTGAGGATCAGGCCCGTCCAGCCGCCCGGCATCTTCTTCTTCGGCGGCGGCGGGGGCGGCGCCCCCTCGGAACGCCAGGGCTGATCGGGGGTCTGACGCGGCGGCACGGGGTTGCTCACCTGCCGGACGATACGGACATTCCGCCTGCCGGTCGGCGCGCAACGCCGCGACACCGGTCGGCGCGGGGGTCAGCGCACGGGGGTCGGCCACTCCTCCGCCGTCAGCGCGAACCGCTCGTGGTCGCGCCAGGCGTCCTGCAGGAACAGCATCCGCGGCGAGAAGCCCTCGTGCCGGAAGCCCAGCCGGCGGGCCATCGCCACCGAACGCTCGTTGTCCGGCTGCACGTTGATCTCCAGCCGGTGCAGCCCGAGGCCGCCCTCCTCGGCCGGCGCGAAGCAGCGCTCCACCACCAGCCGCATGCCCTCCGACATCCGGCCCGTCCCCTCGAACGGCACGTAGGAGTCGTAGCCGAGGACGCCGCAGCGGAACCGGGCCATCACGATGTTCGCCACGTTGCACTTGCCGACCAGGCCGCCGGTCTCCCGGTCCAGGATCAGGAACGTCCGCAGCCCGACCCCCTGACGGCTCAGCAGATCCGGCAGGCCGTCGGGCTCCACGGGGTTCCACCGCCCGATGTGCTCGGCGGAACGCCGCACCGCCTCGGCGTAGGGGACGACGTCATCTGGGCGGGGGGCTCGGATCGTTACGCGCATGCGAGCCATCATCGCGCAAAGGGTGGGACAGGCAGGGCGCGGAAGGGTGCGAAAACGGGGGCGCGGGGAACTGCGCGAAGCGGAAGGCACCCCATCCGCAAGATCGCGACGCAGGACAATGACCTGCACTCGATCGCGACCTTGCGGACAGGCCTTGCGCTTGTCGCGCAGTTCTCCCCCAGCCCTGGCGGGCCGGGAGGTGCCCCCACGCGCCCCCGGTTTCGCGCCCGCCTGCGTTCTCGCGCCCTACAGCAGGTCCTTGAACTCCTTGGGGAGCTCGAAGTCCGCCGCGCCCTTGCCCGCCGGCAGGCCGAACGCGTTGCCGTCCCGGCCCGGGCCGAGGGCCTTGCGCTCGGCGGCCGCCGCCTCTTCCTGCGCGCGCTTGAGCGGGTTGCCGCTCTTGCGCTTGCCCTTCGCGACGGGGGCCTTCTTGCCGGAGCGCTTGCCGCCGCCCCCCATGCCGGGGATGCCGGGCATGCCGGGGATGCCCTTGCCGGAGGCCATCGCGGACATCATCTTGCGGGCCTCGAAGAACCGCTCGACCAGGCTGGAGACCTCGCCGACCTGGACGCCGGCGCCCTTGGCGATGCGCAGCCGGCGCGAGCCGTTGATGAGCTTCGGCTCGCTGCGCTCGGCCGGGGTCATCGACTTGATGATCGCGCCGACCCGGTTGACGTCCTTGTCGTCGATGTTGTTGATCTGGTCGCGGATCTGGCCCATGCCGGGGAGCATGCCGAGGAGCTTGGAGATCGAGCCCATCTTCTGGACCTGCTCCAGCTGCGACAGGAAGTCGTCGAGCGTGAACTCCTTGCCGCCGCCCTGCAGCTTGGCGGCCATCTTCTCGGCCTCGGCCTGCGAGAAGGTCTGTTCGGCCTTCTCGATCAGGGAGAGGACGTCGCCCATGCCGAGGATGCGCGAGGCCATCCGGTCGGGGTGGAAGGCGTCGAAGTCGTCGACCTTCTCGCCGTTGGAGGCGAACATGATCTGGCGGCCGGTGACGTGCGCGACGGAGAGCGCGGCGCCGCCGCGGGCGTCGCCGTCGAGCTTGGAGAGCACGACGCCGGTGAAGTCGACGCCTTCGAGGAAGGCCTGCGCGGTGGTGACCGCGTCCTGGCCGACCATGGCGTCGACCACGAACAGGACTTCGTCGGGGTTGACCGCGGCACGGATGTCCGCGGCCTGCTGCATCAGTTCGGCGTCGATGCCGAGGCGGCCGGCGGTGTCGACGATCACCACGTCGTACTGCTTCTGCTTCGCGTACTCGATGGAGTCGCGGGCGACCTGCACCGGGTCGCCGACGCCGTTGCCGGGCTGCGGGCCGTAGAAGGCGACGCCGGCGCGCTCGGCGACGACGCCGAGCTGGGTGACGGCGTTGGGGCGCTGGAGGTCGCAGGCGACCAGCAGCGGGGTGTGCTTCTGGGCCTTGAGCCAGTGGCCGAGCTTTCCGGCCAGGGTGGTCTTGCCGGCGCCCTGGAGGCCGGCCAGCATGATCACGGTCGGGCCGGTCTTGGCGTACCGCAGGCGGCGGGTCTCGCCACCGAGGATGCCGATCAGCTCCTCGTTGACGATCTTGATGATCTGCTGGGCCGGGTTCAGCGCACCGGAGACCTCCGCGCCGAGGGCGCGCTCCTTGATCTGCTTGATGAACGCCCGGACCACGGGGAGCGCGACATCCGCCTCCAGCAGGGCGATCCGGATCTCGCGCGTGGTGGCGTCGATGTCCGCCTCGCTGAGGCGGCCCTTGCCCCGGAGGTTCTTGAACGTCGCTGCGAGGCGGTCGGAGAGAGTGTCGAACACGTCGGTCGCGGGTCCCTTGCGGCATCGAGTACGGGTACGGTCGTCGCCCCCAAGGGTAGCCGTACGCCCGGTGGACGGTCTGCGCCCCTGCGTGAACGCGCTACCGGGCGGTGTCCAGGGCGTCCTGGACGGCCCGTGCGACCTGCTGCGCGCGGGCCTCGTCGAGCGGTCGGCCGTCCTCGGCGGTCAGGTAGAACGCGTCCACCGCCTCGGCGCCCAGGGTGGAGACGTGCGCGGTGCGGACCCGCACGCCGGCGGTGTCCAGGGCGCGGCCGATCCGGTGCAGCAGGCCGGGTGCGTCGTGGGCGCGGACCTCCAGCACGGTGGCCGAGCGGGACGCGCCAGCGGGGGCGACGGCGACCAGCGGCGGCGGGGTGCGGATGCCGGGGCGGCGCGGTGCGGCGGCGTCGCGTTCGGCGAGCCTGCGGGCCACGTCCAGGGTGCCGTCCAGGGCGCGCCGCAGGTCGGCGCGGAGCCGGGCCGCCTCGGGGACGTCGCCGTACTGGGTGGCCACCGTCCAGTCGATCAGCAGGACGGGGCCGGCGCCGGCCGGGTCGAGTTCGCGGAGCACGGCCCGGCGGACGGTGAGGCGGTGCACGGCGAGCACGCCGGCGACGGTGCCGAGCAGGCCGGGGCGGTCGGGGACGGCGAGGGTCAGTTCGACGCCGACGGGTTCGGTGCCGTCGTCGGGTTCGGCGTGCGCGCGCAGGGTCAGCGCGGGTCCGCCGGTGCGGGCGGCCTCGACGGCGAGGCGTTCCTGCTCGACGGTGGGGGCGGCGTCGACGGCGGGCGGCGGCGAGCCGGCCAGTCGGGCGGCGGTGCGGGCGACCAGCTGGTCGACCAGCGAGGCCCGCCAGGCCGACCAGGCGGCGGGGCCGGTGGCGGTGGCGTCCGCCTCGGTGAGGGCGTGCAGCAGTTCCAGGTGGGTGCGGTCGCCGACCGCCGCGGCGATCAGGTCGGCGGTGGCCGGGTCGTCGGGGTCGCGGCGGGTGGCGGTGTCCACCAGCGTCAGGTGGTGGCGCACCAGCAGTCCGAGGGTGTCGGTGTCCCGCTTGTCGAAGCCCATCCGGGCGGCCAGGTCGCGGACGATCGCCTCGCCGGCCCGGGAGTGGTCGCCGGGCGAGCCCTTGCCGAGGTCGTGCAGCAGGGCGGCGACCAGCAGCAGATCGGGGCGGGCGGTGCGGCGGGTCAGCGCGGCGGCCCGCACCGCGGTCTCGATCAGGTGCCGGTCCACCGTCCAGCGGTGCACGGCGTTGCGCTGCGGGCGGCAGCGGACCCGCTCCCAGTCGGGCAGCAGCCGGCCGATCAGGCCCTCGGCGTCCAGCGCCTCCCACACCGGCAGGCAGGCCTCGCCGGCGCCGAGCAGGGCGACCAGCAGGTCGCGGGCCTCGTCGGGCCAGGGCACCGGCAGCGGCCCGGTCTCGGCGGCCAGCCGGCGGACGGTGGCGTGGGCGACGGGCAGTCCGGCCTGGGCGGCCGCGGCGGCCGCGCGCAGCGGCAGCACCGGGTCGGCGGCGAGCCGGGCGGCCTGGGCGAGCACCGCCTCGCCGTCCTGCTCGACCACGCCCTCGGCCAGCGGCCGGCGGTCGGCCCCGGCCCGGAGCCACCGCCGGCCGCGCCGGGTGCGGGCGGCCAGGACGCGTTCGACGGCCCGCCAGGTGACGTCGGAGGCGTACCCGACGGTGCGGGCGGCGCCGTAGACCCGGCGCAGCAGGGTGTCGGCGTCGGGCAGGCCGAGCTGTTCGGCGACCTGGTCCTGGTCCTGGAGGGCGAGCCGGTCGGTGGCCCGGCCGGCGGTCAGGTGAAGCGCGTCGCGGACGTCGGCGAGGGTGCGGGCGGCGGCGGCCAGGCCGTCCCGGGGGGCGTCGGCGAGCCAGCTGGCGGCGACCGCGTCCAGCGCGACCAGGTCGCGCAGGCCGCCGCGGGCCTCCTTCAGGTCGGGCTCCAGCAGGAACGACAGGTCGCCGTGGCGCTCCGCCCGGGCCCGGCCGAGGGCGCGCAGTTCGGGCAGCCGGGCGGGGGCGGCGGCGCGCCAGTCGGCGAGCACCCGGGTGCGCAGCGCGGCGGTCAGCGCCGGGTCGCCGGCCAGGTGGCGGGCGTCGAGCAGGCCCAGGGCGGCCCTGAGGTCGTCGGCGGCGACCCGGCGGGCCCCGTCGGGGGTGCGGACGGCGTGGTCGAGGGCCAGGCCGCTGTCCCAGACGGGGTACCAGATCCGGTCGGCGAGGCCGGGGGCGAGCGGTCCGTCGTGCAGCAGCAGCACGTCCAGGTCGCTGCGCGGGGAGAGTTCGCCCCGGCCGTAGCCGCCGACCGCGACCAGGGCGGTGCCGGCCGGCGCGCCGGCCGCCCGGTGCAGGCCGGCCAGCCAGTCGTCGGTGAGCCGGGCCAGCGCGGTGCGCCGTTCGCGCCCGGTGCGGGCGGGGTCGGCGAGCAGCCGGGCGCGTTCGGCGAGGTGGCCGCGGTCGGGGCTGGTCACGGCTGCTCCGGGCGGGGTCAGAGGGCGTCGGGGCCGCGTTCGCCGGTGCGGACCCGCACGGCGGTCTCCACCGGGACGGACCACACCTTGCCGTCGCCGATCTTCCCGGTGCGGGCGGCCCGGACCACCACGTCGATCACCTGCTCGGCGTCCTCGTCCTCGACCAGTATTTCCACCCGGGCCTTGGGCACCAGGTCGACGGTGTACTCGGCGCCCCGGTAGACCTCGGTGTGGCCGCGCTGCCGGCCGTAGCCGCTGGCCTCGGTGACGGTCAGTCCGTGCACCCCGAACGCCTGCAGGGCGTCCTTGACCTCGTCCAGGCGGTGGGGCTTGATGACGGCGGTGATGAGCTTCATCGGGCGTCGACCTCGGTCTTGTCTGCGATGGCGGTGGTGTGACTGGGAACGGTACGGCCCGGGCCGCCCCCGAGGGCGGTGAAGTCGTAGGCGGATTCGGCGTGTTCGGCCTGGTCGATGCCGGCGACCTCGACCTCCTCGGCGACCCGGAAGCCGATCGTCCGCTGGATGGCGGTGCCCAGCAGCCAGGAGAGCACGAACGAGTACGCCAGCACCACGACCACGCCGAGCGCCTGCTTGCCGAGCTGTCCGAGGCCGCCGCCGTAGAACAGGCCGGCCGTGCTCTGGCCGACGTGGCCGGTGGCGAACAGGCCGACCAGCAGCGAGCCGATCACGCCGCCGAGCAGGTGGACGCCCACCACGTCGAGCGAATCGTCCAGCCCGAAGCGGTACTTGAGGCCGATCGCGGCGGCGCAGGCGGCGCCCGCGACCAGGCCGACGGCGACCGCGCCGAGCGGCGACACCGAGCCGCAGGCGGGGGTGATGGCGACCAGTCCGGCGACCGCGCCGGAGGCCGCGCCGAGGGTGGTGAACGCGCCGTGCCGCAGCCGCTCGTACGCCAGCCAGCCGATCATCGCGGCGGCGGTGGCGACCTGGGTGTTCAGGAACGCCATGCCCGCGACGCCGTTGGCGGCCAGCGCCGAACCCGCGTTGAAGCCGAACCAGCCGAACCACAGCAGGCCGGAGCCGAGCATCACCAGCGGCAGGCTGTGCGGACGCATCGGGTCCTTGCGGAAGCCGATCCGCCGGCCCAGCACCAGCGCCAGCGCCAGGCCCGCCGCGCCGGCGTTGATGTGCACGGCGGTGCCGCCGGCGAAGTCGATCACGCCGTTGCGGTCGCCGAGCCAGCCGCCGCGGCCGCCGTCGAAGAAGAACACCCAGTGCGCGACCGGGAAGTAGACCACCGTCACCCAGAGCGCCACGAACAGGCTCCAGGACGCGAACCTGGCCCGGTCCGCGATCGCGCCGCTGATCAGCGCCGGGGTGATGACCGCGAACATCAGCTGGAACGCGGCGAACGCGGTGACCGGGATGCTGCCGGTGAGCGCGTTCAGGTCGATGCCGCGCAGGCCGACGAAGTCGAGGTTGCCGATCAGCCCGGCACCGGCGTCCGGCCCGAACGCCAGCGAGTAGCCGTAGAGCACCCAGAGCACGCTGACGATCGCCAGCGAGACGAAGCTCATGGCGAGCATGTTGAGGGTGCTCTTGACCCTGACCATGCCTCCGTAGAAGAAGGCCAGGCCCGGGGTCATCACCATGACCAGGGCCGCACTGATGAGTACGAAGGCGGTGTCGCCCGCGCTGAAGCCGTCCGGCATCGGCGTCTCCTCCGAGGGTGGGAGCCGCTCCATGCCGGGGCGTGCGAGCGGCCCGGCATGTCGGCGTTGGGAGGAGCGTGCCGAAGGCGGGTTTCCGCCGATGTGGCCCGGTGTTTCACCACGATGACGTGGTTCACGCGCCCGTTACGGGCGCGTGAACCCTCGGGGCCGGTCAGACCACCGAGACGAACTCCGGGATGTCCTGGACCACCCGCTCGGCGAGCCGGTCCACCTCGGCGACGCCGCGGAAGTCCCGGGTCGCGGCCTCGGAGGTCTTGCGGACCCGGGTGTTCAGCCGCTCGGAGCGCACCTTGCGGGCGATGTCCACCGCCGCCTCGCAGTACTCGGCGGCCTCCTCCGGCTCGCGCTGGAGCAGCCGCACCGAGGCCATGCCGACCAGGTTGAACGCGTAGGTGCGGACGTGGTCGCCGTCCTCCCGGAACATGTCGACGGCCTTGGTGATCATCGGCTCGGCGGACTTGGCCATCGCGTTGCCCCGGTCCGAGGTGTACGCCAGGTCGCGGAAGGAGTGGCCGTTCTCCGCGTTCAGCTCGGCCTCCGAGAAGAACCGCAGCCAATTCGGCGTCTCGTCACCGGCGTTGATGTCGCTGAAGGTGTCCTCGGCGAGCCGGACCGCCCGGGTGCAGCGGTTGACCTCGCCGATGGTGGCGTACGCGCGGGCCTCCATCGCGTACAGCAGCGACTGCTGGCGGGTGCTGGCGGTGTCCCGACTGCCGTACTGGGCCAGGTGGATCAGCTCCAGCGCGTCCTCGCCGCGGTTCAGGTGGATCATCTGGCGGCACATGTCGGTCAGCACGTGCGCGCCGAACGGCCGGTCCCCGGCCTCCTTGGCGGCGTGCAGCGCCAGCACGTAGTACTTCTGGGCGCTCGGGTGCATGCCCACGTCGTAGGACATGAAGCCGGCCAGGTGGGCCAGCCCGGCGGTGAGCCGGAACAGCCGCTTGGTGGTGCTCTCCGGGTAGGTCTCCTGCAGCAGGTCGGTGACCTCGTGGAGCTGGCCCACCACGGCCTTGCGGCGCAGCCCGCCGCCGTTCTGGGCGTCCCACTTCCGGAACATCTCGGTGGTCTGCTCCAGCAGCTGCATCTCCGGCTCGGACAGCCGGCCGGTGAACTGCTCGCCGTTGTTGGCCGCCGTCAGGATCGGCGTCGGCTCGCCGTTCGGGCCCGGCGTCAGCCAGCGCTGCATCGGCTCGATCAGCGCCGCGCCGGCCGTCAGCGCCAGTGAAGTGCCCAGGAAACCGCGGCGGTTGAGCATCAGGTCGCTGCGCGAGTACTCGCTGATCGCCTGCACCGTCTGCTGCGGGCTCCACGGCAGGTCCACCCCGCCGCCGACGGTGGTCACCGGGATGGCGGCCCGCAGCCCGAGATCCTCGATCGACACCACCGAGCCGAAGCGCTCGGAGAACAGCTCCGACATGATCTTCGGGATCGGCTCGCGCGGCTGCTCGCCGTCCAGCCACCGGCGCACGCGCGAGGTGTCGGTGGAGACGTGGTGCGCGCCGATCTGCCGTGCTCTCCGGTTCACTTGGCGCGCGAGCTCGCCCTTCGACCAGCCGCTGCGCGCGAACCAGGAGCCCAGCTTCTCGTTCGGCTGCTTCTCACCCATGGGACCGTCCCCATCCCGCCCCGAACCGGGGCTCCCGCTCGCCTTGACGACTCGTCATTTCGCCGACCGCTGTGACCGGTCCGCTGCATTCCGTATCCAGAACGTAGCGTCCCTCCGCCATCCGAGGGAGCAACGTCGGGGAAACGCCACCTTTCGCCACCCCCACGAGTGAACTACCGGGCGCGGAGCCGCGCTTCACTATGTGTCAGCTCGGCATGACCCCGGCACATGCCCGGAATCCCGACGGAGGCACGCGTGCGGCAACGACGATCCGGCATCCGAAGCGCGGGTGCAAGGCGCCTGCTCGCCCAGGCGGCCCGAATCGGTGTGCGCCGGTCCGCGCGCGCCTCCGGCGCACCACGCATCACGCGCCCACCAGGCGACGCACCGTCACCATCCCGTAACCAGCGGCAACCGGAACCGGTTGGGGGAGGCATGGACAAGCTGTTCGGCACTCTGCGACTCGCGCCCCTGGGCGCCCGCCGCCGCACCCGGCCCACCGCGCTCCGGACCGCCACCGAGTACTCCGAGCGCTGGGGTTGGACGCTTGCCGCCGGCAGCCCTCCCCCGCACACCTCGACCCGCTGCGACTGCGGCGTTCCGCTGTGCGCCGCGCCCAACCTGCACCACCTGGTCGGCCCGCTCGTCGCGCCCGGCACCGGCGCGGCCGAGATCGCCGCCCGCTGTCCGGCGGACGCCCCGCTGCTGCTGGCGACGGGCCACCAGTTCGACGTGCTGGACGTACCGGCCCAGCCCGGCCTGCAGGCGCTGGTCCGGCTCGAACGGATGGGCACCCAGGTCGGGCCGGTGCTCGCCTCCCCCACCGGCCGGCTGCTGCTCTTCGTCGCGCCCCGCACCGCCGAGCGCCTCCCCGACCTGCTCTACCGCATGGGCTGGGACGACGCCTCCCTCGACCTCGCCTGCCACGGCCTGGGCTCGTACGTCGCCGCCCCGCCGGTCCCGCTCGGCCCCCTCGGCCCGATGCGGTGGCTGCGCCGCCCCACCGCCGACACCCCTCCCCCGGAGGCCCGCCTGCTGCTGGGGACGCTGGCCTACGCCTGCCACCGCACCCGGGACCGCGAGACGTCCCTGGCGGGGTGAGGGGCGCACACACAACGAGGTCCGTCCGAGGAGACTCCTCGGACGGACCTCGCCGACGGACCGATCAACCCAGCAGCGCGTCCACGAACGCCCCCGGCTCGAACGGCGCGAGGTCGTCCGCGCCTTCGCCCAGGCCGATCAGCTTGACCGGGACGCCGAGTTCGCGCTGCACCGAGATGACGATGCCGCCCTTCGCGGTGCCGTCCAGCTTGGTGAGGACGATGCCGGTGATGTCGACGACCTCGGCGAAGACGCGGGCCTGGACGAGCCCGTTCTGACCGGTGGTGGCGTCGAGGACGAGCAGCACCTCGTCGACCGGGCCGTGCTTCTCGACGACGCGCTTGACCTTGCCGAGCTCGTCCATCAGGCCGGTCTTGGTGTGGAGCCGGCCGGCGGTGTCGACCAGGACGGTGTCGGCGCCGTCGGCGATGCCCTGCTTGACGGCGTCGAAGGCGACGGACGCCGGGTCGCCGCCCTCGGGGCCGCGCACGGTGTGGGCGCCGACGCGCTCGCCCCAGGTCTGGAGCTGGTCGGCGGCGGCGGCGCGGAAGGTGTCGGCGGCGCCGAGGACGACCTTGCGGCCGTCGGCGACCAGGACGCGGGCGAGCTTGCCGGTGGTGGTGGTCTTGCCGACGCCGTTGACGCCGACCACCAGGACCACGGCGGGGCCGCCGTCGGACTCGATGGAGTGCACGGTGCGGTCCAGCTCGGGGCCGATCAGCTTGATCAGCTCTTCGCGGAGCAGCCCGCGCAGTTCGTCGGGGGTGCGGGTGCCGAGGACCTTGACGCGGGTGCGCAGGTTGTCGACGAGCTCCTGGGTGGCGCCGACGCCGACGTCGGCGGTGAGGAGGGTCTCCTCGATCTCCTCCCAGGTGTCCTCGTCGAGGCGGTCGCGGGAGAGCAGGGTGAGCAGGCCCTTGCCGAGGGTGGACTGCGAGCGGGAGAGCCGCGAGCGCAGTCGGACCAGGCGTCCGGCGGTGGGTTCGGGGACCTCGATCGCGGGGGCGGCCTCGGCCTCCTCGACCAGCACCTCCTCCACTGCGGGCTGCTCGACCGGGGCCTGCTCGGCGACGGGCTCCTCGACCGCCGGCTTGTCGGCCTCGGGCGTCTCGACCGCGGGCTTCTCGACCGGTGGCGCCGCGGCGGTCCCGGCCGACTCGGCGGGCGCGCCCGGGCGGTCGGCCTTGGGCGGCGCGGTGATCGTCGGGGTCTGGCTCGGCCGGTCCAGTTCTTTGCGTCGTTTGCCGGAAACGACGAGTCCGGTGATCGCGCCGATGGCGACCACCGCGATGACAACGGCAAGGATCACGTATTCCATAACCCGTCCAGTATCACTTAGCGCCTACGCGGGCCCGGGTTGTGCGGGCTCCGGCCTTTCCGTCCTGTGCTGTCGCCGCCGCTCCGGCATCCGCAGGCGCTGGCTGATCACCTGGGAGATGCCGTCGCCCTTCATGGTCACGCCGTACAGGGCGTCGGCGGATTCCATGGTGAGCTTCTGGTGGGTGATGACGATCAGCTGGGAGCTCTCCCGCAGTTCTTCCATGATCGCGATCAGCCGGCGCAGATTGGTCTCGTCCAGCGCGGCCTCGACCTCGTCCATGACGTAGAACGGGCTGGGCCGGGCCTTGAAGATCGCCACCAGCAGGGCGACGGCGGTCAGCGAGCGTTCGCCGCCGGAGAGCAGGGAGAGCCGCTTGACCTTCTTGCCGGGCGGCCGGGCCTCGACCTCGACGCCGGTGGTGAGCATGTTCTCGGGGTCGG
Source organism: Kitasatospora sp. NPDC004531 (assembly GCF_053602195.1). Taxonomy (NCBI): domain Bacteria; kingdom Bacillati; phylum Actinomycetota; class Actinomycetes; order Kitasatosporales; family Streptomycetaceae; genus Kitasatospora; species Kitasatospora sp. NPDC004531. Next base: position 20,745 of record NZ_JBSGDD010000010.1, read on the forward strand.
TGAGGACGAGCCGGCCCTCGCCGCCGGGGAACAGCCGCGCGAAGACGCCTTCGAACTGGGCGGCGGTGTCCTGGTAGGCGGCGGTGAACAGCTGCTCGACGCGGGCGTCGACGTCGCGGACGATGTCGAGCAGGTCGCGGCGGCTCTTGCGGAGGTCGTCGAGCTGTTCGCCGAGGAACTGGTGGCGGGCCTCCAGCGCGGCGAACTCCTCCAGCGCGAGCGGGTTGACCTTGCCGAGCTGCTGGTAGGCGCGTTCGGCGGCCTTGAGCCGCTTCTCCACCTCCGCCCGGACGTACGGGCGGGGCGCGGCGGGCTCCTCGCCGTCCTGGCCGTCCTCGCGCGGCGGCGCCGGAACGGGCTGGTCGGGGCCGTAGCCGGCCAGCAGCTCGGCGCCCTCGATGCCGAACTCCTCCAGCGCCCTGGCCTCCAACTGCTCGATCCGCAGCCGCTTCTCGGCGCGCAGGACTTCGTCGCGGTGCCCGGCGTCGACCAACCGGTCCAGCTCGGCCTGGAGTTCGCGGCCGTGCTCGCGGAACTGGCGCAGTTCGCTCTCGCGGGCGGCCCGGTCGGCCTCGACGGCGGCGCGTTCGGTCTCGGCGGTGGCGAGGGTCTCCTCGATCCGGCCGAGCAGTTGGCGGGCGGCAGTGGCGACGGCTCCGGCGACGGCGGCTTCCCGGCGGGCGCGGGCGCGGCGTTCGGCGGCGCGGGCCCGGGCTTCGCGTTCGGCGCGGGCGGCGCGGTCCAACTGGTCGGCGCGGCCCGCCAGTCCGCGCACCCGCTCCTCGTGGGTGCGGACGGCGAGGCGGGCTTCCATCTCGGTCTGCCGGGCGGCGGCCGCTGCGGCGGCCAGCCGGTCGCGTTCGGCGCCGTCCGGTTCGTCCTCGCCGCTGTCGGCCAACTCCTGCGCGGTGGCGAGGCGTTCGGCGAGTTCGTCGGCGGCGGCGCGGGCCTCGGCGAGGCCGCTCTCGGCCTTGCCGGCGGCGGTGGCGGTGCGTTCGGCTTCGCCGGCGGCGGCCCGGGCGGCGCCGGCGGACCGGCCGAGCGCACCGGCGAGTTCGGCGCGCCGCTTCTCGCCCTGCCGGCGCAGCGCGGCCAACTGCTCGACCTCGGCGGCGAGTTCGCGGCGCTGTTCCTGTGCCTCGGCCAGCCGTTCGGTCAATTCCTCGCAGCGGCCGTCGAGTTCTTCGATGCCGCGGGCCGCCTCGGCGACGGCGGCCCGGGTCTCCAGCGCGCTGGGGGCGCCGGGCGAGCCGCCGTGCGCGAAGGCGCCGGAGAGCAGGTCGCCGTCGGGGGTGACGGCCGTCCACTGCGGGTGGCGCTCGATCAACTGCCGTGCGGCGTCGAGGTTTTCCACCACGGTGGTGCGGCGCAGCAGGCGGCGGGCGGCCGCGGCCAGCGGGCCGTCGACCAACTGCCCTGCCCAGCGGGCTCCTTCGGGCGGCGGGTCGGCGGTTTCGGTGCCGGCGGCGGCGATCAGCAGGGCGGCCCGGCCGCCGTCCTCGGCGCGCAGGTCGGCGAGTGCGGCGGCGGCGGTGGCCGGGTCCTGGACGGCGACGGCGTCCGCGGCGGCGCCGAGTCCGGCGGTGACGGCGAGTTCGAACCCGGGCTCGATGTGCAGCAGTTCGGCGGCGGGGCCGAGGACGCCGGGGCGGCCGAGCAGGGTGGCGCTGCCGTCCTTGCGGCGCAGGGCGAGGGCGAGGGTGTCGTGCCGGGCGGTGAGTGCGGCGCGTTCCTGCTCGGCGGCGGCGAGTGCCTCGCGGGCGGCGCCGGCGGCCCGTTCGGCGTCGGCCAGGGCGGCGCGGGCCAGGTCGTGGCGGCGCTCGGTCTCCTCGTCGCCGGCTTCGGTCCGCTCGCTGCGTTCGAGGAGTTCCCGGTATTCGGCCTGGGCGGCTTCGGCGCGCAGCTGGGCTTCGTCGCGTGCGGTGGCGAGTCGTTCGATCTCGGCTTCGGCGGCGCCGGCCCGGGAGCGGGCGGCGGCGGCCCGGCCCTGGAGGCGGGCGAGGCCTTCGCGGCGGTCGGCGATCGCCCGGGCGGCCGCCCTGAGGCGCAACTCCTCCTCGGCGTGGGCGCGTTCGAGTGCGGTGCGCTCCTCGACGGTTTCGGCCAGGGCGCCCTGGGCCTGTTCGAGGGCGGCTTCGAGGGCGGCTTCCTGCTCGCGGATCCGGGCGGCTTCGCGTTCCAGCTCCTCGGGGTCGCGGCCGCGCCGTTCGTCCGGCTGTCCGGCGGTGGCGGCGGCGCGGATCCGGGCTTCGGCAAGTCCGACGGTGCCGCGGGTGCGTTCGGCGAGCGCGGACAGCCGGTACCAGGTCTGCCGGGCCTCCTCCAGGGCCGGGCCGAGCTGTTCGACCTGGGCTTCCAGGACGGCTTCGCGCTGGACGGCGGCGGCGAGCTGCTGTTCGACGGTGGTGCGGCGCAGTTTCAGCGCCAACTCGTCGGCGACTTCCGCCTCGACGGCCCGGCGCAGGGCGAGCAGGTCGTCGGCGAGCAGCCGCAGCCGGGCGTCGCGCAGTTCGGCCTGGATGCCGGCGGCCCGCCGGGCGATCTTCGCCTGGCGTCCCAACGGGCCGAGCTGGCGGCGGAGTTCGGCGACCAGGTCCTGCACGCGGTTCAGGTTGGCCTGCATCGCGTCGATCTTCCGCAGCGCCTTCTCCTTGCGCTTGCGGTGCTTGAGGACGCCCGCGGCCTCCTCGATGAAGGCGCGGCGCCCCATCGGGTCGGCGTGCAGCACGGAGTCGAGTTGGCCCTGGCCGACGATGACGTGCATCTCGCGGCCGATGCCGGAGTCGGACAGCAGTTCCTGGATGTCGAGGAGCCGGCAGACGGTGCCGTTGAGCGCGTACTCGCTGCCGCCGTTGCGGAACATCGTCCGGGTGATGGTGACTTCGGTGTAGTCGATGGGCAGCGCGCCGTCGGTGTTGTCGATGGTGAGGCTGACTTCGGCGCGGCCGAGCGGGGGGCGCCCGCTGGTGCCGGCGAAGATGACGTCCTCCATCTTGCCGCCGCGCAGCGACTTGGCGCCCTGTTCGCCCATCACCCAGGACAGCGCGTCGACGACGTTGGACTTTCCCGAGCCGTTGGGGCCGACCACGCAGGTGATGCCGGGTTCGAAGCGCAGGGTGGTCGCCGAGGCGAAGGACTTGAACCCGCGCAGGGTGAGGCTCTTCAGATGCACCCGGCCGTCCTCCTCCGCCCCGCCGTCGTCGCCGTGTTCCGGCGGGCCCGTCCGGTGCGGAGGCCCACCGCTGGCGACTGTATCCGGCCGGGCCGCCCGGCTGCCCCCAGGTGGCGGTTTGGCCACGCCGCGCGCTGGGCATGTTGCCGCACAAGAACGTTTCGGACACGACGAAGGGACGTCCGCCTCGGACGTCCCTTGCAGGCTGCCATCCCCTTGCCGGGGAAGCTCAGTGCGTCACAGCGTCGATCGTGAGGACCACGAGCGATCAGTTGATCAGGTCGATCGGGATCGTTTCGATCAGGTGAGGGCCGGCTCGCGCTGGTCCAGGTCGATGCTGTTGAGCAGCGAGTGCTCGTCAGCGACAGCGATCAGCGCATCATTTTCGGCCTGGAGCTTGATGAGCTCGTTCTCCAGGTCCTGGACGCGCTGCTGCAGCCGTCGCATCTCGGAGAGCATTCGCGGGTCGGGGCCGCCGACGTAACCGAGAAGCGCCTTTGCCATGATGTGTGGTCCTCCACGCTGAGTGACCGAACCGTGTACGGTGTGGGTCTTGGGGGAAGGGGTACGCACGCGCCTGCGCGCCGGACGTGCTGGCTGGGCACTACGGGACTGCCGCTGGTGAGTGGCATGCTCACACGGCGGAGCCTCGCCGGTAAACTCAGACCTGTGCGCGGGTTTCCAGCGTCTCACCAAAGACCGTACGGGTCAACACGATCACCGCACGCTACCGCGCCCCTGTCACCTGCATGGCGGGATCGTCACGCCATCGGCCGGGGTAGTGGATCACTACGCTTGCGGAGTCAACCACGAGTCTGCCCGGATGGCAACCGCATGACACCGGCAGTTGCCGGCGGCTCTCCTCCGACCGGCAACCGCGGTGTGTTCATCGGATCGCGAAGCCCTCGTACCCGTCGCCCACGGCGGTCCAGATTTCCGTGACTCCGCTGACCCGACCTGGCGTTCCGGGCCCGCGCAGCGCGGCGAGCAGCCGCTCGCAGTCCGCGCGCGGCCCCTCGGCGACCACCTGGACACGGCCGTCGCCGAGGTTGCTCGTGTAGCCCGTCAGCCCGATCTCCAGGGCCCTGGCCCTGGTCCACCAGCGGAACCCCACCTGCTGGACACGCCCACGCACCCAGATGGTGGCGCGGACGGGACGGTGACTGTCGTGACCTTGCATGCGTCGACCATAGTCGGGCACTTCAGGGGCGCACGGAACGGGTTTCACGCCCCTTCCACTGTGCCTCCTCACCTGCCCGCGCGCATTCACGCCACCGGCATCGCCCCCTGCACACCGGCCTGGCCCTCAGTGGCGCGGCTCGGCGAGCCGGTGCAGCGTCCAGCCGCGCCCGGCCGGGTCCAGCGGGGCGGTGGCGGCGGTGAACAGCTCGGCGGCGCGGCGGTAGGAGAGGCGGGCCCGGCCGGTGAGCGGGCAGCGGTCGCGCTCCGGGGTGCCGGCCGGGGCGCGGCGGTCGGTGAGGAACAGCGGGCCGGCGCTGCGGCCGGCGATCAGCAGCGGCAGCAGCCGGGCGGTGCCGCCGCGCCAGCGCAGCGGGCGCTCGCCGGCCGCGGGCCGGGCCAGCCGGTCGGCGGGGTCGAGCCGGTCCACGTCCAGCGCCAGCAGCCGTTCGATCGGTGCGCCGGTCTCCCGCACCAGGTGCCACAACACCTTCTCCCGCAGCGGCACCCGCAGCGCGAGGACGGCCCGCACCTGGGCGTCGGTGAGCGCGGGCCCGGGCGCGGCGGCGGGCAGCGGGCGCAGCCCCTCGGCGGGGTCGGCGGCCAGCCAGCCGTGCTCGCACCACCGGCGGGCGGCGGCCCGCAGCACGGACAGTTCGCGGTTGGCGGTGCGCGCGCCGACGGACGCGGCCCGGGCGGCGAACGCCTCGGCCACCCGGCGGGGAGCGTCCGGCCCGTCCAGCAGGGCGAGCGGCACGACCGGCGGCGCGGCCCGCCGCCGGTCGGCTCCGACCGGCGGGGTGCGTCCGACCAGCAGCCAGGCCCAGGTGTGCAGGGCGATCCGGTAGACCCGCCGGGAGCCCTCCGAGAGTCGGGCCTCCGCCAGGTAGTGCTCGGCCGCGACGGCGAACTCCACGGGTGTCATATCCGCAGTAAACCGCCGAGCCGATGCGGCGTCAACATACGCTCCCACAGCGGTAAATGCTCGATTTACTGCGGCCATTTCGAAGCTGCCGAAAATTGATGCCCCCACACTCAACTTTTTCGCCGGAAGCCCTTGTCGCAGGCCTCGGCGGCGGGGCACTCTGCCGTCCATGACGCTGACCTCACGGCGGCTCGCCGTCCTGCGCGGGCGGGAGTTCCGCCTCTTCTTCATCGGCTTCGCCGTCTCGCTGTTCGGATCGTCGATGGCCTCGGTGGCCGTGGCGTTCGCCGTGCTCGACGGCGGGGGCGGCGGCTCCGGGCTCGGCGTGGTGATGACCGCGCGGATCCTGCCGATCGTGCTGCTGCTGGTGCTCGGCGGCGCGGCCGCGGACCGGCTGGGCCCGCGCCCGGTGATGCTCGGCTCGGACGGGCTGCGCTTCGCGACCCAGGCGGCGATGGCGGTGCTGATGTTCACCGCGCACGCCGGGGTGTGGACGATGGCCGCGCTGATGGCGCTCTGGGGGCTGGCCGAGGCGGTCTTCATGCCGGCCCAGGACGCACTGCTGCCCCGGCTCGTCCCGGCCGGTCGACTCTCCGACGCCAACGCCCTGGTGGGGATCGCCCGGAACGGCGCCGCGGTGGCCGGGCCGGCCGTCGCCGGTGCGCTGACCGCCGTCGCGGGCCCCGGCTGGGTCCTGCTCGTGGACGCCCTCAGCTACGCGGTCGGCGGCGTGGCGCTCGCCCTGCTCCGGCTGCCCGCCGTCTCCCGCACGAACCTCGGCGAGCCCTCGCTGCTGGCCGAACTGCGGGCCGGCTGGGGCGAGTTCAGCTCCCGCCGGTGGCAGTGGGTGAGCACCGTGCAGGCCTGCCTGTTCAACCTGCTGGTCTGGGCGCCGTTCCTGATCCTCGGCCCGGTGGTCGCCGACCGGCGCCTCGGCGGGGCCGGCGGCTGGGGCGTGGTGATGGGCGCGTACGGGGCGGGCGCGGTGCTCGGCGGGCTGCTGCTGCTCGGCCGCCGGCCCGCCCGGCCGCTGCGCACGGCGGTCGCGGTGACGGCGGGCTGGGCACTGCCCTCGGGTGCGCTGGCGCTGGGCTGGCCGCTGCCGGCGGTGGCGCTCGCGGCGGCCGGCGCGGGGGTGACGTCGATCGTCTGCGGCACGCTGTTCGCCACCCTGACCCAGCGCCACGTCCCGCCGGAGGCGCTGGGCCGGGTCAGCGCGTACGGGACGCTCGGCGCGTTCGCCTTCGGGCCGGTCGGGCTGGCCCTGGCCGGGCCGATCGCGGACCGGGTCGGCGCCGGGTCGGTGCTGGGCTTCGGCGCGCTCTGGCAGCTGGCGTCCTGCGCGCTGACCCTGCTCGTCCTGGGCCGCCGCGAGCCCGCCGAGCCCGCCGCCGTCGGGGCCGCCGCCGAAGCGCCCGCCGCCGCCCGGGCATGACAGCGGCCCCCGGTCCGCAGACGGGACCGGGGGCCGGGCAGCCGGGAGGCGGGGCGTCAGTCGCCGAAGCCACCGCCGAAGTCGCCGCCACCGAAATCGCCGCCGCCGAAGTCCCCGCCGCCGAAGTCGCCGGAGAAGTCGGAGGAGTTGAAGTCGCCGCCCGAGTACTCGCCGGCGTCCGCGCCGCCGTTGTAGTCGCCGCCGCCGTAGCCGTGGTGGTCGGCCGCGTACGCGTAGCTCGGGGTGGACAGCATCGAGCCCAGCATGGTGCCGACCAGCAGGCCGGGGAGCATGCCGCCGCCGAAGTAGCCGCCCGCCCAGGGGCTGTAGGCCGGGCCGGCGTTCCAGTACGGCTGGTGGCCGTGCTCGGTCTGCACGGTGCGGATGTACGGGTCCTGGCCGACGGCCAGCCGGGACGCGTCGTCGGCGCAGGCCGGAACGGTGCGCGGCGCACCGCCGGGCGGCGCCCACTGGACGTCGACGGTGGAGGGGCCGTGCCGCGGGTCGAAGAAGCACGGCACCCGGCGCTCGGGCAGCGGGCGGCCCTCGCGGCGGGCGGCGAGGGTGGCCAGCGCGAACCGGCCGTCCTCCAGCGCCTCGGTGACCGGGCGGACGTCGTCGGGCTTGGTGGCCTCGTCCATGGTCCGCTTGGCGCGGTCGTAGGAGTCCAGCGCCCGCGTGTAGTCGGCGCGCTGGACGTCGTCCGCGCCGGGGGCGCCGGGGTTGAAGTCGAGCCGGTCGAGCTCCTCGCCGAAGGCGGTGATGTCCTCGTCGACCACGGTGCGCAGCTGGGCGAGTTCGGCGCGGGCCTTGTCCTGCTTGCGCTTCTTGGCGCGGCGGAACAGCAGGAACACGCCGCCGCCGGCCAGCACCAGCAGCACCACCGGGACGACGACCCAGGCCGCGGAGGCGCTGTGGTTCGGGCCGTTGCCCTTGGCCTGCTTGACGGCCTGGTCGACGAACTCGTTGACGGTGGCGTTGATGTCGCCGTTGTTGGAGCGGAAGGCCGCGCCGGCGATGTTCTTCGCGGAGGCGTTCGGCATGGCCTTGGCGTCGGAGCCGACGTCGAAGGCGTTGCCGCGCCACACGCCGTAGACGCCGACGATGCCGACCTTGGAACGCAGGTCCCGCAGCAGGGTCTTCGGGGCGTAGGCGTCGCTGTCCGGCAGCACCGCGACGAAGACCGGCTTGTCCGCCTTCTTCAGCTTCTTGGCCAGCGCGTCCGCCTGGTCCTTGGAGAACCGGCCGGTCATCGCCGGGTCGACGTACACCTGGGTCGACTTCAGGGAGCTGGCCGCGTCGTTCAACCCGGCCGCCTGGGCGGGCGCGGACAGTCCGAGGACCATCAACAGACCGAGCAGAGCGGCCAGCACGGCGGCCGGCCCGGTGGCTCGGGAGCGGCGAAGCACAGTTCTCATACCCAGACCGTACCGGTCCCGACCTGGGATCCACGCCCTACCCGGGGACGGTCCGACCCTGAGATCTCCCCCTACCTCGGGACGAGCCCGGCGGTCCGCACCCCCGCCGACCGGCCGGAGTTGGGGCCCGGGCGGCCGTGTCGGCGCCGCGAGCAGGCATAGTGGTGCCGATCTTCCCTCCCCCGACAGGAGCCACCAGCGTGATCCTCGGCCTCGTCACCGCCGTCGCCGCGTCCGTCTGCTACGGCACCGGATCGGTGCTGCAAGCCGTCGGCGCCCGGCGTTCGGCCCGGCAGGAGGCGGCCGACGGCACCGTCACCGCGCACGGCGGGCCTAGCCTGGCCTCGACCGCGAAGGCCGCCGTCACCTGGGAGTTCATCCTCGGCACGGTGCTGGACTTCATCGGTTTCGGGCTGGGCGCGCTGGCCGCGCGGCTGCTGCCGCTGTTCCTGTCGCAGACCATCATCAGCGCCAACCTGGTGATCACCGCGGTGCTGTCGATCAAGCTGCTCGGGCTGCGGCTGCGCCAGCTGGAATGGCTGTCCATCGGCATCCTGTGCAGCGCCCTGGTGCTGCTCGCCGTCGCCGCCGGGCCGGAGGGCGGCCACCACGCCGCGAGGAGCTTCCACTGGGCGCTGCTGATCGGCTCCGCGGTGCTGATCGCCGGCGGCTCGCTGCTGGTGCGCCGGCTCGGCTCCAGCGGTGCGATCGTGGCCGGCCTGCTGTCCGGTCTCGGCTTCGGCGCGCTCGGCATCGGCGTGCGGATCCTGGACGGCATCGAGCCGTTCTCGATCACCGCGCTGCTCGCCGACCCGGCCCTGTACGCCATTCTGATCGCCGGCATCGGCGGCATGTACCTGCACACCGTGGCCCTGCAGGTCGGCTCGGTGAACGGCGCGACCGCCGCCCTGGTGGTCGGCGAGACCGTCGTCCCGGGCGCGGTCGGCGTCCTGTGGCTCGGCGACTCCTCCCGCCCGGGCCTGGCCTGGCTCGCCGTCCTCGGCTTCCTGCTCGCGGTGGTCAGCGCCGTCGGCGTCGCCTACTTCGGCGAGGACGGCGGCGCGATCCAGGCCGCGGCGGAGGAGGAGAAGGCCGCCGCCGGGAAATCGGTCTGACGGTGCCGGGCCCGCAAGGTCAGCCTCGCGGGCGGCGCTGGCACTTCGGGCAGTAGTAGCTGGAGCGGTTCATCCAGGCGTCGCGGCGCATCGGGGTGGCGCAGCGGCGGCAGGGCTGCCCCTCGCGGCCGTAGGCGTCGAGGTCGCGGGAGAAGTAGCCGCTCTCGCCGTTGACGTTGACGTACAGCGAGTCGAAGCTGGTGCCGCCGACGGCGAGCGCGGCGGTCATCACCTCGCGGGCGTGCCCGAGCAGGGCGAGCGCGGCGGGGCGGGTCAGGCCGGCGGTGGGGCGGTCGTAGTGCAACCGGCTGCGCCACAGCGCCTCGTCGGCGTAGATGTTGCCGACGCCGCTGATCAGGGTCTGGTCGAGCAGCGCCCGCTTGACGGTGGTGCGCTTCGCCCTGAGCGCGGCGGCGAACGCGGCGTCGTCGAAACGCGCGTCGAGCGGGTCGCGGGCGATGTGGGCGAGCGAGAGCGGCGTGGCCTCGGGGTCGTCGGGCTCGGTCTCCTCGACGGCCAGGCCGCCGAAGGTGCGCTGGTCGACGAAGCGCAGCTCGGTGCCGCCGTCGGCGAACCGGAGCCGCACCCGCAGGTGCACCGAGTCCGCCATGTCGGCTTCCTGGACGAGGAGTTGGCCGCTCATGCCGAGGTGGCCGATCATCGACAGGCCGTAGCCGAGCGGCACCCACAGATACTTTCCGCGCCGCTGCGGCTCGCCGAGCGTGCGGCCGCGCAGCAGAGCGGTGAACTCCTCGGCGCCGCCGGCCTGTCGGCGGACGGCGCGCGGGTGCAGCACCTCGATGTCGCTGACGGTCCGGCCGGCGGCCCAGCGGGCCAGGCCGCGGCGGACGACTTCGACTTCGGGGAGCTCGGGCACGGGCGGTCAGGCGGCCGCGGTCGGCCGACCGCCGTCGCCGTCCTGCTTGGCCTTGATGGCGCGCCAGGCGGATTCGGCGGCCTTCTGCTCGGCTTCCTTCTTGGAGCGTCCGCTCCCGGAGCCGTAGTCCTGGCCGGCCACCCGGGCGGCGGCGGTGAAGGTCTTCTCGTGGTCCGGTCCGGACTCGCTGACCACGTACTCGGGAACACCGATGCCGACGGCGGCGGTGAGTTCCTGGAGGCTGGTCTTCCAGTCGAGGCCGGCGCCGAGCAGCGCGGACTCCGCGATCAGCGGGTCGAACAGCCGGTGGACGAAGTCCGTGGCCGAGTCGAGGCCCTGGTCGAGGTAGATGGCGCCGATCACGGCTTCGACGGTGTCGGCGAGGATCGACGACTTGTCGCGGCCGCCGGTCCCTTCCTCACCCTTGCCGAGCCGGATGAAGGCTCCGAGGTCCAGGCCGCGGCCGACCTCGGCGAGCGCGCGGGAATTGACCACCGCGGCACGGAGTTTGGCGAGCGTCCCCTCGGCGACCTCCGGGTGGAGGCGGTAGAGGGTGTCGGTCACCACCAGGCCCAGCACCGAGTCGCCGAGGAACTCCAGGCGCTCGTTGGTGGGCAGCCCGCCGTTCTCGTACGCGTACGAGCGGTGGGTCAGGGCACGTACCAGAAGGGCGCGCTCAAGTGGGTACCCGAGGCGCCCTTCCAGGACGTCGTATTCGGTCGAAGCCGGCCCGCCGCCCTTACCCCCGTTGGTCCCGGGGTTCGGCTTGCGAGAGGAATTGCTGCCGTCCGACATCGATCCGTGCACCCCGCCGATCAGACCGAGAGGACCTGGCGACGGTTGTACGTGCCGCAGCTCGGGCACGCGATGTGCGCAAGCTTCGGCTCGTGGCAGCGGTCGCACGCGACGAGCGCGGGCACGACGGCCTTCCAGTTGGAACGCCGGTGACGCGTGTTGCTGCGCGACATCTTCCGCTTCGGAACAGCCACGGCTAAATCTCCTGGTTCTCGGCGAGACCCTCACGGGTACCGCTGTGTCTTATTCCTCGTCACCCTCGTCGCCGGGGGCGGCGGAGAGTCCCTGCAGAGCCGCCCACCGGGGGTCGGCGGCGTCGTGGTGGTGCGACGGGTCGTCGCTCAGCCGTGCTCCGCATTCGGAACACAGGCCGAGGCAGTCGTCCTGGCACACCGGCTGCAGCGGCAGTGCGAGCACCACCGCGTCACGCAGCACCGGCTGGAGGTCGAAGAGCTCGCCCTCCAGGCGGTAAGTCTCGTCCTCGGACTCCTCGTCGAAGTCGTCCCCCGCGATCGCGCGGTGACGCTCCTCGGACTCCGGGTAGTAGTACAGCTCCTGGAAGTCGACCTCCAGGTCGTCCTCCACCGGCTCCAGGCAGCGGGAGCACTCGCCGGTCACGTGGGCCTGGGCGGTGCCGGTGACCAGCACGCCCTCGACCACGGACTCCAGGCGGAGCTCCAGCTTGATCTCGCTCTTCTCCGGGACGCCGATCACATCCGCGATGCCCAGCTCCGCCGGGGCCTCCAGGGTGCGGGAGACCTTGCGCAGCGAGCCGGGGCGACGGCCGAGCTCGTGCGTGTCGAACACGAGGGGGTCGCGGTGGTCGAGGCGGTTCAAGGTTTCCTGACTTCCTGGCGGCGGCACGCATCCCTGCGTGGCGCGGATGTGGTTCCTGCGGTGCGCGGCCCGAACGCGGGCACGCGGCGAACCCGGCACAAGCAGGCCGGAGTGGTCAGACTACCCGAGAGTCCGGGTCTGACCCAACTCGCCCGTTCACCGGCCGCCGAGCTCCCGCAGCCGGGTCATGTCGATCATGCTGGTGTCGAAGAAGCTGGTCTCGTCCAGCCCGGCCTGCTGCTGCTGGGGCAGCTGCGGCACCTGCTGGGGCTGCGGCGGCACCTGCTGGTAGCCGTTCGGGTCGGCGGGCAGCGGGTTGCCCCACTGGTCGTAGCCGGGCTGCTGGTACGGCTGCTGCTGGTAGTACGCCGGGTCGGCCGGCTGCTGGTAGCCGTAGGGCTGCCCGTACGGGTCGGTCTGCGGGGCCGCCGCCGGGTCGTAGCCGCCGCCGTACACCTCGGCGTACTGCGGGGCCTGCGGCTGCCCGTACTGGTCCTCGGCGGGGTTCTGCCAGCCCGCCGCGGCCGGGGTCTGCTCCGGCCAGGTCTGCTGCTGCGGGACGTCCGCGTACCAGGACTGCTCGCCGTCGGCGGCGAAGCCGGCGGCCACCGCCTCGGCGCGGTCCTTCAGCTGCTGGGCCTCGTCGGCGGCGGCCAGGTAGGCGCCCAGCTCGTCGATCGGGGCCTTGCCGAGCAGCTTGTCGCGGCCCTTGCCGACCGCCTCCAGGGTCGCCGACAGCACCGCCTCCAGGGTGGCGAGCTTCACATCGACGTACTCGTCGGCCTCCGGGCTGGGGCTGATCCGCTGCGGCCGGAACTCCTCGCCGTCCTCGGCGCCGTCGCCCTCCGGCTGGTACACCCCGGCCTCGCCGCGCAGCTTCTGCCGGCCGCGGCCGACCGCGCCGAGCGTCTTGGTGAGCACCACCTCGAAGTTGGCGAGCTTGGAGTCGACGTAGTCGTCCGCCTCGGCGAGCTTGGTGCGCTCCTCGGCGCGTGCCTCGGCCAGGATCCGGTCCGCCTCGGCCTGGGCCTTGCGCACCACCTCGGTGTCCGAGATCAGCGAGCCGCGCTCGTCGTGCGCGCCGCGGATGATCTGGTCGGCCTGCGCCTGGGCGTCGGCCACCATCTGCTGATGGTCCGCCACCACCGACTGCGCCTTGGCGAGTTCGGCGGGCATCGCCTCGCGCAGTTCGCGCAGCAGGCCGGTCAGTTCGGCACGGTTGACCACGCAGGAGGCCGACATCGGCATCGCCTTGGCCTTCTCGACCACGGCGATGATCTCGTCGAGTTTCTGCTGCACGTCCACGGGCGTCTTCAGTCTTTCCGTGTGCCGCCGAGGTGCGGCGGAGGCAGTGCCACGGAATCGCGAACGGCGGTCCCGGGGCCGGGAGTACAGACTGTACGGCCACCCACCCCGCCGCTCACAACACCCCTGGCGTCACTTGCGGCGTTCGGCGATCCGCTCGACCAGTCGCCGGTGCACCACGTCGGGCAGCAGGTGGGAGACGTCGCCGCCCAGCGTGGCCACCTCCTTGACCAGGCTGGAGGACAGGAAGCTGTACGTCGGCGAGGTCGGCACGAACAGCGTCTCCACGCCGGTCAGGCCGTGGTTCATCTGGGCCATCTGGAGCTCGTAGTCGAAGTCGCTGACCGCGCGCAGGCCCTTGATGATCGCCGGGATGCCGCGCTCGCGGCAGTAGTCCACCAGCAGGCCGGTGTGCGGCTCCACCTGGATGTTGCCCAGGTGCGCGGTGGTCTCCTCGATCAGGCCGATCCGCTCCTCGGTGGAGAACATCCCCTGCTTGTTGGGGTTCACCGCCACCACCACGTGCACCACGTCGACCAGCTTCGAGGCCCGCTCGATGATGTCGATGTGGCCCTTGGTGACGGGGTCGAAGGACCCCGGGCAGACGGCGCGGCGCATGGATGTGCTCCCTCGTGGGGCGGGTGTTCTGCTACGAGTCTTGGTCAGCCCCGGCAGCGGCGCGACCGTACCAGAGCGTGCCCTCGCCGTAACGGCGCGAGCGCAGCCCTTCGAAGCCGTCCGGCCAGCCGAACTCGCCCCCTCGGGTGCTGCGTTCCACGGTGACGAGAACGTGCTCGGACAGCCAGCCCCCCGACCGGAGTGTGACCAGCATCTCCCGCAGCACGGCGTCCTCCACGGCGTACGGCGGATCCAGGAACACCAGGTCGTACGGCTCGGCCGGCGGCGGGCCCGCGATCACCTTCTCCGCCTTGTCCGCCCGCACCTCCGCGCCCGGCAGCCCCAGCGTCCGGACGTTCTCCCGCACCGTCCGCACCGCGCTCGCGTCCGCCTCCACCAGCAGCGCGTGCGCCGCGCCCCGGGACAGCGCCTCCAGCCCGACCGCGCCGCTGCCCGCGAACAGGTCCAGCATCCGCGTCCCGCCGATCGGCCCGAACAGCGCCTCGACGGTGGAGAACATCGCCTCCCGCGCCTTGTCGGACGTCGGACGGGTGTTCCGGCCGGGCGGCACGGCGAGACGGCGGCCTCCGGCACGGCCGGCAATGACGCGGGGCATGTCGTTCCTTAGGTGGGAGGGGGTGCGCGCCCGACCATAGCCGACAAATCGCAGCCGGCCGGGCGCGCACCCCCGTCAGCGCCTACTCGTTGGAAGCCGCCCCCAGCAGCGTGGGCGACGCGTAGCGCGACCAGGACAGGCACCCGTCCGGCGGGCAGTACTCCGGGCGGCGCGGGTCGTGGCCGAGTTCGCGCAGCTTGGTGCGGACGGAGTCGGGCGTGCGGCCGTAGCGGGCGGCGATGCGGGCGATGGTGTCGCCGTCGTGGAAGCGGCGGACCAGCTCTTCCTCGTGCTGCGGCACCCAGGGCGCGCCGTGGCCGGGGTAGAGCTCGCGCAGCACGTCGCGGTCGGGGATGGGCTCGGAGACGTCGGCGACGATCGCCAGTGCGCGCAGGGCGCGGTTGAGCGCGATGCGCAGCGAGGCGACGTCCTCCACCGGGAGGCGGAGCTTGCCGGAGGCGACCGGGTTGGCGGAGTTGCCCTCGCGCCAGCCGGTCAGGGTGAGGGTGACTTCGCGGTCGTCTTCGCTGGCGACCTCGATCCGGAAGACCTTGTCGCCGAGCGGGAGCTCGTTGAGGTGACGGAATGCCATGCAATGACCCCCAAATCTCGTGCCGGGGACGCCACTTGGAGTGCGCCCCGAACAAGTACATTCTCTCTCGGGGCACTGACAATCGGGCCTGATCACACCGGCCGTCAGCCCTTCTCCAGGTACTCCGCGCGGTCCTCGTCGAGCAGGCTCTCCAGGGCGGTGCGCAGCTCGGGGTGGGCGGCGAGCTCGGGGTCGGCGGCGACCAGCCGGGTGGCCTCGGCGCGGGCGGTGGCGATGACCTCCTCGTCGTCGAGGACGGACAGCACCTTGAGCGAGGACTTCACGCCGGACTGGGCCTGGCCCAGCACGTCGCCCTCGCGGCGCTGTTCGAGGTCGATCCGGGAGAGCGCGAAGCCGTCCAGGGTGCCGGCCACGGCGTCCAGGCGGGCGCGGGCGGCGCTGGCGGCTGGCATGTCGCTGACCAGCAGGCACAGGCCGGCGGCGGAGCCCCGGCCGACCCGGCCGCGCAGCTGGTGCAGTTGGGAGACGCCGAACCGGTCCGCGTCCATGATCACCATGACGGTGGAGTTGGGGACGTTGACGCCGACCTCGATCACGGTGGTGGCGACCAGCACGTCGACCTCGCCGGCGGCGAAGCGGCGCATCACGTCGTCCTTGGTGTCGGGGGCGAGTCGGCCGTGCAGGATCTCCACCCGCAGCCCGGCCAGCGGGCCCTTGGCGAGCTTCTCGGCGGTCTCCACCACGGCCAGCGGCGGCCGGCGCTCCTCGCTGTCGGCTCCCCCGCCGTCGACCTCCTCCAGCTCCTGCTTGCGCTTCTTCTTCCCCTTCGGTTGGTCGTCCTCGTCGCCGATCCGCGGGCAGACCACGTACGCCTGGTGGCCCTTGCCGACCTCCTCGCGGACGCGTTCCCAGGCCCGGGCGAGGAAGTTGGGCTTCTCCAGGGCGGGGACGACGTGGGTGGAGATCGGGGAGCGGCCGGAGGGCAGCTGGTCGAGGACGGAGGTCTCCAGGTCGCCGAAGACGGTCATCGCGACGGTGCGCGGGATCGGGGTGGCGGTCATCACCAGCAGGTGCGGGGGCTGTTCGCCCTTGGCGCGCAGCGCGTCGCGCTGTTCGACGCCGAACCGGTGCTGTTCGTCGACGACGACCAGGCCGAGGTCGGCGAACTGCACCTTGTCCTCGATCAGGGCGTGCGTGCCGATGGTGATGCCGGCCTTGCCGGACGCCATGTCGAGCATCGCGCCGCGTCGGGCGGCGGCGCCCATCGAGCCGGTGAGCAGCGCGACCCGGGTGCCGATCTCGGAGCCGCCGATCATCCCGGCCTCGGCGAGGTCGCCCATCATCTCCACGATCGAGCGGTGGTGCTGCTGGGCGAGCACCTCGGTGGGCGCGAGCAGCACGGCCTGGCCGCCGGTGTCGACCACGGCGAGCATGGCGCGCAGCGCGACCAGGGTCTTCCCGGAGCCGACCTCGCCCTGCAGCAGGCGGTGCATGGGGTGTTCGGTGGCGAGGTCGGCGAAGATCTCGGCGCAGACCTTCTGCTGGCCGTCCGTGAGGGTGAACGGCAGCCGGGCGTCGAAGGCGTCCAGCACGCCGCCGGGGACGGCGCGGCGGGGAACGGCGGGCAGCGCGGAGTCGGCGGCGCGGCGCTGGGCCAGGGCGACCTGGAGGACGAAGGCCTCGTCCCAGCGCAGCCGGTTCTGGGCGCGTTCCTTCTCGACCTGGTTGCGCGGGCGGTGGATCAGTTCGAGCGCCTCGGGCAGCGGGATCAGGTCGTGCTCGGCGCGCAGGTCGGCGGGCAGTGGTTCGCCGACGTCGGCCAGGTGCTTGGTGAGGGCCATCTCGACGCACAGCGACAGCTTCCAGCTGGGCAGCTGGGCGCTGGCCGGGTAGACCGGGATGAGCCGCCCGGCGAACTGCGCGGCCGCCGAGGACCCTTCCTCGTCGTCGATCAACTGGTAGTCGGGCGAGGCGAGTTGGCGGGTGCGGTTGAACATGCCGACCTTGCCGGCGAACAGGCCCTGCCGGCCGGGCGTGAGTTCCTTCTGCCGCCAGCCCTGGTTGAAGAACACCAGCGACAGCCGGGAGCGGCCGTCGGTGACCACCACCTCCAGCCGGTCGCCCTTGCGGCCGCGGAACGGGATCAGCGTGACCTTCTCGATCCGGGCCAGCACGGTGACGTGCTCGTCCACCTCCAGCTCGTCCAGGCTGGTGAGTTGGCCGCGCTCGACGTACCGGCGCGGGTAGTGGTGCAGCAGGTCGCCGACCGTGCGCAGCTTGAGGGAGTCGGCCAGCACCTTCGCGGTGCGGTCGCCGACCAGGTCCTTCAGTGGTTCATCGAGAGCGCCCATCGGGTCCCATTTCACACCACCGGTCGGACGTCGCGGCTCACTCGACACCGATCAGCAGCGGCGCGGCCTCCTGGCCGCCCCGGTAGGCGACGGTGTCGACCTCGGGGCGGGTGCGCCTGGCGTGCGCGATCAGGCGGTCGGCGAGTTCGGCGGGGGCGTCCTCGCCGAGCACCAGGGTGACGAGTTCGCCGGACGCGGCGATCATCCGGTCCAGCACGGCGAGCGCGGTCTCGGTGAGGTCGCGGCCGATCACCACCACGTCGCCGTCGATCAGGCCGAGCACGTCGCCGGCCTGGCAGACCCCGGCCATCGTCCAGGACTCGCCCTCGGCGACGGCGAGTTCGGCGTACCGGGTGGCGCCGGCGGCGGAGGTCATGGCGACCACGTCCTCGTCGAACCGGCGGCCGGCGTCGTGCACGGCGAGCGCGGCCAGGCCCTGCACCGGGGAACGGGTGGGCAGCACGGCGATCCGCACGCCCTCCTCGCGCAGCTGGTCGGCGGCGGCGCCGGCGGCGGCCCGCAGTTCGGGGTCGTTGAGCAGCACGATCACCTCGCGGGCCGCGCAGCGGTGCACGGCTGCGACCAGTTCGGCGCTGGCGGGGGCCCGGTCCGGGTCGGCGGCGAGCACCACCGAGCCGGCCTGCTCGCACAGCTGGGCCAGTCCGCTGCCGGTCACCACGCTGAGCACGGCCCGGCCGTGCGAGACGGTCTCCTCGCGCTCGCCCGAGCGGGCCGCCGCCTCCGCGAAGTGCGTGATCCGGATCCGGTACGGCCGGCCCGCCTCGACGCCCGCCTCGACGGCCGCGCCCGCGTCGTCCACGTGCACGTGGACGTTCCACAGGCCGTCGCCGCC
Source organism: Kitasatospora sp. NPDC004531 (assembly GCF_053602195.1). Lineage (NCBI taxonomy): Bacteria > Bacillati > Actinomycetota > Actinomycetes > Kitasatosporales > Streptomycetaceae > Kitasatospora > Kitasatospora sp. NPDC004531. The sequence goes on from NZ_JBSGDD010000010.1 coordinate 38,794, forward strand.
GCCGATCACCAGCGAGTCGCCCAGCCGTCCCAGCCGCTCGCGCAGCCGGGGCAGCTGCCCGTCCTCGGCCTCCAGCAGGTAGATCACCTCGAACGCCGGGTGGCCGGGGCCCGGCGGCCGCTCGTGGCCCTCGCAGCCGGCCACCAGCACCGGGTCCACCTCGCGCCGCAGCGCGACCGGGCCCATCGGCTGCTGCCCCGACACCGCGTCCACCAGCGCGCCCAGCACGGCCACCAGGCCGCGGCCGCCGGCGTCCACCACGCCCGCCTCGGCGAGCACCGTCAGCTGGTCCGGGGTGAGCAGCAGCGCCTGCCGGGCCGCCCGGTACGCCTCGCGCGCCTGGCCGGTCAGCCCGTCCGCGGCCTTCGCGGCCGCGGCGGCGGCCGCGGCGACCGTCAGCAGGGTGCCCTCGACCGGCTGCGCGACGGCCAGGTACGCGGAGCGCGCGCCGTTGTCGAGCGCCTCCGCCAGCCCGCCGCCGTGGGCCAGCGCCTCGGCGAGGCCGCGCAGCCACTGCGCGAGGATCACTCCGGAGTTGCCGCGGGCCCCGATCAGCGCTCCGCGGGCGGCGGCGGTCGCGGCGGCCGCCACCGCGGGCCGCTCCTCCCGCGCGAACAGCTCGTCCAGCGCCTCGGCCGCCGACTCCAGGGTCAGGTACAGGTTGGTGCCGGTGTCGCCGTCCGGAACCGGGTACACGTTCAGCGCGTCGATCTCCTCGCGGGCCTGCCCGAGGGCCGCCAGCGCGAGCCGGCACCAGGTGCGGACGGCCGGGGCGTCGAGGGTGTCCAGCACCAGGTCTCCTCCGGGTGAACGCCACGAGAACGCGACGGGACGCGGTGGCGAGGGGCGATGTTGGCAGGTTATCGGCCCCCGGGACACCGCCTGCGGCACCCTCCGGCCCAGGTCGGGGGAACGATCACCCTCGCAGCCGTGGTAGTTTCGTTGAGCGGGAGTCACCGTTGTATGCTCTCCCGGTTGCCTGGAACACCCCGGGCTGTTCAAGTTCCTGATCTGAAGTCTTGGAGTGACTCCTGTGGCTGCCAACTGCGACGTCTGCGGCAAGGGCCCGGGCTTCGGCAACAGCATCTCCCACTCGCACCGCCGCACCCCCCGTCGTTGGAACCCCAACATCCAGACGGTGCGCGCTGTGGTTGGGCGCACGCCGAAGCGCCTGAACGTCTGCACCTCGTGCATCAAGGCCGGTAAGGTCTCGCGCTGACGCGTAACCGGTACGCCGGTCACCTTCTCGCTCGGTGAAAGCCGATCACGCCCCTCCGGGGGATCGTGGTCGGCTTTCACCTTTTTTGCGCCGCGGAGCGCCCCGCCAGGGGCTCGTGGGAGGTACCCCCAGGAGCCCCTGGCGGGCTCGGCTTCAGCTTCGTTGCTGCCAGAAGTGGTCGACCGGGCCGATGCCGGTGCCGAGGGGGAAGCCGTGTGCGATGGCGCCCGTCACGTAGGACTTGGCGTTCGCGACGGCCGTCGGCATCTCGTCGCCTTTGGCGAGCTGCGCGGCGATGGCGCTGGCGAGGGTGCAGCCGGTGCCGTGGGTGTGGCGGTTGTCGTGGCGGGGGGCGCGGTACCAGTGGGTTTCGCCGGTGGGGGCGAGCAGCAGGTCGGCGGCTTCGCCTTCGAGGTGGCCGCCCTTGATGAGGGTCCAGCGCGGGCCGAGGTCGCGGAGCGCCTTCGCGGCGTCGAGCATCTCGTGCTCGGAGCCGACCGTGCGCCCGGTGAGTTGGGTCACTTCGTGCAGGTTGGGGGTGACCAGCGTGGCGACCGGCAGGAGGCGCTCGCGGACGGTGGCGGCGGCTTCCGCGGCCAGCAGCGCGTCGCCGTGCTTGGAGACGCCGACGGGGTCGACGACGACGGGTGCGGGGGCGTCGGCGAGGAGCGCGGAGACGCTTTCGACGAGCTCGACGGAGGCCAGCATGCCGGTCTTGATCGCCTGGACGCCGATGTCGTCGACGACGCTGCGGTACTGGGCGCGGACGGCTTCGGCGGGCAGTTCCCAGTAGCCCTGGACGCCGAGCGAGTTCTGCGCGGTGACGGCGGTGATGACGCTCATGCCGTGGACGCCGAGGGCGAGCATCGCCTTGAGGTCGGCCTGGATGCCGGCACCGCCGCCGCTGTCGGAGCCGGCGACGGTGAGCACCCGGGGCGGGGCGGTGTTGGTGGTCATGCGCCCCAACCTACCTACCGGGCCGGAGCGGCTCAGAGGACGGCCTCGGATTCGATCCAGCGGTCCTGCGGGACGGTCTTGAGCCGGACGACGCCCTCGGCCATCGGGGCGAGGTGGATCTCGGTGCGGCGCAGCGCGGTGAAGTGGCCGTAGGCGCCCTTGTGGACGGCTTCGACGGCGTGCCAGCCGAAGCGGGTGGCGAGGACGCGGTCGAGGGCGGTGGGGATGCCGCCGCGCTGGGTGTGGCCGAGGATGACCGGTCGGGCCTCCTTGCCGAGCAGGTTCTCCAGTTCGATGGCGAGCCGTGTGCCGATGCCGCCGAAGGTCTGGTGGCCGAAGCGGTCGACTTCGCCGTGTTCGAAGCGCAGGGTGCCGGGCAGCGGCTGGGCGCCTTCGGCGACGGCGATGATGGCGAACTTCTTGCCGCGCCGGAAGCGGTCCTCGATCATGCGGGCGACGGCTTCGATGTCGAAGGGCTTCTCGGGGATGAGGATGCCGTGGGCGCCGCCGGCCATGCCCGCGGTGAGGGTGATCCAGCCGGTGTGGCGGCCCATCAACTCGACGACCATGACGCGCTGGTGGGACTCGGCGGTGGTCTTGAGGCGGTCGATGGCCTCGGTGGCGACGTGCACGGCGGTGTCGAAGCCGAAGGTGACGTCGGTGGCGTCGATGTCGTTGTCGATGGTCTTGGGGACGCCGACGACGGGCAGTCCGGCGTCGCTGAACAGTTTGGCGGCGGTGAGGGTGCCTTCGCCGCCGATCGCGATCAGGGCGTCGATGCCGAGCCGGGCGGCGAGTTCGGCGTTGTTCTCGACCGCCCAGCGGATCCGTTCGCGCTGCACCCGGGCGGAGCCGAGGATGGTGCCGCCGAGGGTGAGCAGGCCGGTGACGTCGTCGTGCGAGATCGGGCGGGCGCGGCCCTCGATCAGGCCGAGGAAGCCGTCCTCGATGCCGATGATCTCGTCGCCGTGGACGTCGGTGCCGCGGTGCACGACGGAGCGGATCACCGCGTTGAGTCCGGGGCAGTCGCCGCCGCTGGTGAGAACGCCGATACGCATGGTGGCTGTGCTCTCCTGCTCCCGGGGGCCGCGGGCCCCCGCGTAGGTGGACCGGACCGCCGACGCTGCCGGTCCGCCCGACAGTCGCCACCCTACGCGGTCGGGCCGCTACCGCGGAGTAGCCACGGGCGGCCTACTGCTCGGCGAAGTGGTCCCAGCCGGCGGTGCGGTCCCAGGGCGCGCCGTCGACGGTGACGACTCCCCCGCGGCCGGGCCGGGCGGGGCGGACGACCTCGCCGATCTTCCGCCAGCGGGACGGGAGTTGGGTGCTCTTGGGGAAGGTCGCGACGATCGCGTGGTCCTCGCCGCCGGACAGCACCCACACCAGCGGGTCGACGCCGACGGCCTGGCCGATGTCGGCCATCTGCGCGGGGATGTCGAAGTCGGCGGCGCGCAGGTCGATGTCCGCGCCGCTGGCCCGGGCGACGTGGCCGAGGTCGGCGACCAGCCCGTCGGAGACGTCGACCATGGCGGTGGCGCCGAGGTCGCTGGCGGCGGGGCCCGCGTGGTACGGCGGTTCGGGGCGGCGGTGGGCCTCGACGAAGGCGCGCGGGGAACGGAAGCCGCGCTGCAGGACGGTCAGCCCGGCGGCGGACCAGCCGAGCCAGCCGGTGACGGCGACCACGTCGCCGACCTGGGCGCCGGAGCGCACCACGGGCTTGCGGCCCTGGAGGTCGCCGAGGGCGGTGATCGCCAGGGTGATGGTGTCGCCGCGGACCACGTCGCCGCCGACCACGGTCGCGCCGGCGACCTGGCACTCGTCGCGCAGGCCGTCCATCAGTTCGGTGGCCCAGGTGGTGGGCAGGTCGGCGGGGGCGACCAGGCCGAGCAGCAGGGCGGTGGGGACGGCGCCCATGGCGGCGATGTCGGCGAGGTTCTGCGCGGCGCACTTGCGGCCCACGTCGTACGCGGTGGACCAGTCGCGCCGGAAGTGCCGGCCCTCGATGAGCACGTCGGTGGTGGCGACCACCCGCCCGTCGGGGGCCTTGACCACCGCCGCGTCGTCGCCGGGGCCGAGTTCCACCGCCGGCGTCATCGGCAGCCGTGCGGTCAGCTCCCGGATGAGCCCGAACTCGCCGAGCTCGCCCACGGTCCCCTGCATCAGCCCGTCCTCCCGCGTTCTTCACGTGTCGTCCGTCCGGGGGTGCGCCCCCGCGCGGCAGCGTACGCCCTCGGAGGGTGCGAGGGTCTCCCCTGTGCCGCTGTCGCGCGGTAGCGTGGTGATCAGACTGCCGGTCAGCAACTCCCCCACCCAGCCGCCTGGAGGTCCACCGTGGTGCAGGCGTACATCCTGATCCAGACCGAGGTGGGCAAGGCCACCGCGGTCGCCGAGTCCATCGCCAAGATCCCCGGGGTGCTCACCGCCGAGGACGTCACCGGGCCGTACGACGTGATCGTCCGGGCCGAGGCGGAGACGATCGACGAACTGGGCCGCCTGGTGGTGGCGAAGGTGCAGCAGGTGGAGGGGATCACGCGGACCCTCACCTGTCCGGTGGTGCGCCTGTAAGGGCGCTTACCATCGGCGGGTGACCGCTACCGAGCTCCTGAACCGCCTTCCCGCGCCGGTCCGCTGGTTCGGACCCCCCGCCGTCCTGCTCGCCGTGACGGCGGGGCTGGTCGCCTTCTGGAGCGGCGACCCGGACGTGAAGCCGCCGACGCCCACCGCCCAGGTAGCGCAGTACTGCGAGGCGCTGGACGCCAAGCTGCCGGCCGACGTGCTCGGCCACCCGCGCAAGGACCCGGCCCCGGCCTCGCCGTACACCGCGGCCTGGGCGTCCTCGCCGCGCACCGTGCTGACCTGCGGCGGGGAGCGGCCGGAGTACCTGAGCATCGCCGACCGGAAGGGCCCGTGCATCGACGAGGTCAGCTGGGGCATGGACGCGGACGGCGACGGCGGCTACTGGTTCGCCACCGGTGCGCGCAAGGCGTACGTGGAGGTGCACGTCCCCGCGGGCGCGTACACCAACTACGCGGACCCGCTGAGCTCGTTCACCGAAGCCATCCGGTCGACCGTCCCGACCTGGGACGGGAAGGCCGACTCGGACTGCTTCGACAGCGGCGCCTAGGAACTACCGCAGGCCGGTGGAGCGGCGCAGCGCGGCCGCCAGCAGGCGGTCGATCAGCTCGGCGTAGGGCACGCCGGTGGCCTCCCACATCTTGGGGTAGGCCGAGATCGGCGTGAAGCCGGGCATGGTGTTGATCTCGTTGACCATCCACCGGCCGTCGTTCAGCAGGAAGAAGTCGACCCGAGCCAGGCCCTCGCAGCCGAGGCCCTCGAAGACCTCGACGGCCTGCCGCTGGAGTTCGGTGCGCTCGGCGTCGGTGAGCTTCGCGGGGATCTCGACCTCGGAGGAGTCGATGTACTTGGCCTCGAAGTCGTAGAACTCGAAGTCGGCGTCGACCAGCACCTCGGCGGGCACCGAGGCGCGCGGGCCGTCCTCGAACTCCAGCACGCCGCACTCGATCTCGCGGCCCTCGACGCCCTTCTCCACGATCACCTTGGGGTCGTGGCGGCGGGCCTCGTCGATCGCGGCGTCGAGGTCGGCGAGGTCCTTGACCTTGGTGATGCCGATCGAGGAGCCGGCCCGGCAGGGCTTGACGAACAGCGGCAGGCCGAGCGCGGCGATCCGCTCCCGGGCGGCGGCGCGGCCGTCCTCGGTCTGCCACTCGCGCGGCTTGAGCACCGTGTACTCGCCCGCGTACAGGCCGAGCGACTCGATGATGCGCTTGGTGAACTCCTTGTCCATGCCGACCGAGCTGGCCAGCACGCCGGAGCCGACGTACGGCACCCCGGAGAGCTCCAGCAGGCCCTGCAGGGTGCCGTCCTCGCCCCAGGGGCCGTGCAGCAGCGGCAGCACCACGTCGACCTCGCCGAGCACCTTGGGGGCGGCGCCGGGCTCGCTCCACACCACGTCCCGGTTGCCGGGCGCGAGGGGCAGCGCGACCTGGCCCTCGGCGGACTCGGCGACCTGGTCGACGTCGGGCATCCGGCCGTCGGTGATCGCCATCCGGGCGGGTTCGTCGCCGACCAGGGCCCAGCGGCCCTCGTGGGTGATGCCGATCGGCAGCACCTCGTACTTGCTGCGGTCGATCGAGCGCAGCACGCTGGCGGCGGTGACCACGGACACGCCGTGCTCGGAGCTCCGGCCGCCGAAGACGATCGCGACGCGCGGCTTGGCCGACTGGTTCGGGGAGGTGTGTTCGATGCTCATATCGGCGTTGAGACTACCGTCCGATTCCGGTCACCGGCGCTCCGGCTTGGCCGAACGGGCCATCAGGCCCTTCAGCACTTCCTGGGTCGGCCGGCCGTTGTGCACCACGTCGACCACGGCTTCGACGATCGGCATGTCGACGCCGTTGCGCCGCGCCAGGTCGAGCACCGACTCGCAGGACTTCACGCCCTCCGCGGTCTGGCTGGTCGCCGCGATGGTCTCGGCGAGCGTCATGCCGCGGCCCAGGTTGGTGCCGAAGGTGTTGTTCCGGGACAGCGGCGAGGAGCAGGTCGCCACCAGGTCGCCCATGCCCGCCAGGCCCGCGAAGGTGTGCGCGTCGGCGCCCAGGCGCAGGCCCAGCCGGGTGGTCTCGGCCAGGCCGCGGGTGATCAGGGTGGCCTTGGTGTTGTCGCCCAGGCCCATGCCGTTGGCCATGCCGACCGCCAGGCCGATGACGTTCTTCACCGCGCCGCCGAGTTCGCAGCCCACCACGTCGGTGTTGGTGTAGGGGCGGAAGTACGGCGTGTGGCAGGCCTTCTGGAAGCGCTTGGCGACCTCCTCGTCGGTGCAGGCGACGACGGTGGCGGCGGGCTGCCGGTTGGCGATCTCGCCGGCCAGGTTGGGGCCGGAGACCACCACGACGCGCTCCGGGCCGACCTGCGCGACCTCCTCGATGACCTCGCTCATCCGCTTCGCGGTGCCGAGTTCGATGCCCTTCATCAGGCTGACCAGCACGGTGTCCGGGCCCAGCAGCGGCCCCCACAGCGCGAGGTTGTCGCGCAGCGTCTGGGACGGCACGGAGAGCACCGCGAAGTCCGCGCCGGCCAGCGCGGCGGCCGCGTCGGTGGTCGCGGTGATCGACGGCGGGAGGTCCAGGCCGGGCAGGTAGTCCCGGTTGACGTGCTCCTTGTTGATGGCGTCGACCAGGTCCTGGCGGCGGCCCCACAGGGTCACCTCGCAGCCGGCGTCGGCCAGGATCATCGCGAAGGCGGTGCCCCAGGAGCCCGTCCCCATCACGGCGCAGCGGGTCACCGGTCGCCCTCCTTGGCGGCGCGCTCGCGCTTGGCCTCGGCGGCCGTGGCGCGGTCCTTGGCGGCCTTGCGCATGTCGTAGCGCTCGGCGGGGGCCTTCTCGCCGCGGATCTCCTCCAGCACGGCGGTGATCGCCGCCATGATGTCGTCGGTGGCCTCCCGCAGCACCTGGGCGGTGATCTCCTGGCCCTGGTACTTGCTGAGGTCGACGGCGGGGCCGGCCGCGACGATCACCTTGTGCCGGGGGAACAGGTGGTACTTGCCCTTCCCGCCCTTGCCGTACGGCGGGATGATCTCCTGCGCGCCCCAGTGCGCGACCGGGATCACCGGCGCGCCCGTCATCAGCGCGACCCGGGCGGCGCCGCTCTTGCCGGTCATCGGCCACATGTCCGGGTCCCGGGTGAGGGTGCCCTCCGGGTAGAACTGCACGCACTGCCCGGACTTGACCGCGTCGATCGCGGCGCGGAACGCGTCGGCGGCGTCGGTGGAGTCCCGGAACACCGGGATCTGGCCGGTCTTGCGCAGCATGAAGCCGATGAACGGCACCGAGAACAGTGAGGACTTGGCGAGTATCCGCGGCGGGCGGCCCGAGTTGTACTGCCAGTGCCCGTAGAACACCGGGTCGATCACCGAGTTGTGGTTCACCGCGGCGATGAAGCCGCCCTTCTCGGGCAGATGCTCCCAGCCCCGCCAGTCCGTCGTCGCCAGGGCGTTGTTCACCGGCTTCACGAGCACTGCCGCCAGGCGGTACCAGATTCCGTAATCGGCGTTTCCGAACCTGGCGTTAGAGCGGCGGGCCACCCCAGCTCCTCCTCATTCGCGCGGCGTCCCGCCCGAGCGGTGCCGCTGGTCTCTCTCCCTCGCCGGGGGCCGGGCAGCGGCTCCGAGGCGCCGACCAGTCTCACCCGCGAGGGAAGTCCGTGTCGAGCAGCCACCACCGCCACCGGCCGTCCGGTGCCCCGCCGACCGCCCCGGACGACCCGGAGCCGGTGGCCAAGCTTCCCCGGCGGACGCCACAATGACGCCGATGACAGAGGACACCGTACGCCCCGCCACCGTCCGCCCGTCCGCCCCGGGGCCGGGCGCGGGCGACCGGTCCGAGCTGCGGCCGGACGACGCCCCGCCGCCGCCCGGCTGGACGGTGGTCGTCCCGGTCAAGCCGCTCGCCGAGGCGAAGAGCCGGCTGTCCGCGCTCGGCGAGCTGCGGCCCCGGCTCGCCCTGGCCTTCGCCCTCGACACCGTCGCCGCGGCGCTCGCCTGCCCCTCGGTCGGACAGGTCCTGGTGGTCGGCCGGGACCCGCGCGCCACCCGGGCGCTGCGCGCGCTGGGGGCGACCGTCCTCGACGACGAACCCGGCGACGGGCTCAACCCGGCGTTCCTGCACGGCACTCGCGCCGCGCACCGGCTGCACCCGCGCTCCCCCGTCGCCACGCTCTGCGCCGACCTGCCGGCGCTGCGGCCCCGCGAACTCGCCCGCGTACTGGCCGCCGTACCCGCGCAGGGCCGGGCCTTCCTGGCGGACGCCGTCGGCACCGGGACGGCGCTGCTCGCCGCGCCGCCCGGCGTCCCGCTGCAGCCGGCCTTCGGGCCCGGCTCCCGGGAGCGCCACGCGGCCGGCGGGGCGGGCGAACTCCGGCTGGCCGACGTGCTGTCCGTCCGGCACGACGTGGACACCCCCGCGGACCTGGCCGCCGCCCACCGGCTCGGCCTCGGCCCGGCCACCGCCGTCCTGCTCCGAAGCCCTATGCTGCTTCCCATGCAGGCCACCGCGTTCACCTTCGACCCCACGACCCGCTCCGGCTCGGTCCTGCTCGACGACGGCACGCCCCTCCCCTTCGACGCCCCCGCCTTCGACGCCGGCGGCCTGCGTCTGGTGCGCCCCGGCCAGCGCCTGCGGATCCGCACCGCCGGCGAGGGCCAGGGGCGCCGGGTCACCTTCCTCACGCTGGCCACCTTCCCGGACGCGGACGCCGTCTGACGCCCGCGCGGCCGGGGGGTCGTGGTCAGGCGGAGCGCGGCAGCTTCGGCTCCGGGTCGAAGTGGCCGCGCCCGTCGTGCAGGCAGAGCGCCATGACGGCCGGCGTGTTCAGCAACTCCAGCCGCCTGGGCCCGACTTGCAGCGGCCCGGCGGCGGTCGGGACCACCCTGATCAGCCGGGTCGTCCCGAGCAGCGCGAAGCTCAGCAGCAGGTGGCCGTCCCGCGCGAGGAAGCCCTCGGTGCGCTGCGCGGCGTCCGGCCCGAAGAAGTAGCGGTAGGCCTCGTACTGCGTCCACCCCAGCGGGAGCGTCCGGAGGGTGCCCCAGAGCGAGGCCAGCGCATCGGCGAGGGTGAGGAACGAGGCCGGTTCGGTGAGGCCTTCGATGGTGACGGCGAATCCGGACTGCTGGCCCTTCACGGCGGCTCCTGGGGCGGGTCGAGTTCGGCCCAGATGGTGTGGGACCGGGCGGAGTGGCGATGACCGAAGCGGTCGGCCTCGGTGAGGACGTCGAGGATCACCAAGTGCGCCTCGGCGTCCGGGTTTCCGGGGAGGGTGGCCTCGATCCGGTGGCCGCCGCCGGGGAGGCGGCGGATCCGGGCCTCGGCCCCGGCGGCGGCGGCGAGCCTGGAGGCAAGGTCGAACACCCTGGTGGTTCGCACGTCACGCCCCTCCCCCGAAGTCGGCCGATCACGCAAAGTGAATCTAAGCCATTAGATTCCACCTGATGCATTAGATTGTCAAGCTGAATCACCCGTCCTGCCGCAGCCCCGGCAGGTCTCGCCTTCCGCCGGGAGATGCCAGATGCCTTCACAGGACCCGCCGTACCTCCGCATCGCGGACCATCTGCGCCGTCGGGTGGAGAGCGGGGAGTGGACCGTCGGCGAGCGACTGCCGTCCCGCGCGCAACTGGCCGTGGACTACGGCGTGGGGGCCAACGTGCTCCAGCGCGCGATGGAAGTCCTCATCTCCGAGCGGCTGTTGGAGGGCAAGGCCGGTTCCGGCACCTACCTGCGCGAGCCGACCGAGCGCCTCCCGATGCGCCGCGCCCGCGCGGTCGCCGCGTTCCCGGTCTCCGCCGTGCCGGACGGGACGTACGAGTCGCACAGCCGGGCCCGGGTGGAGCCGCCGGCCGCGGTGGCGCGCCGACTCGGCCTCGCGCCGGGCGAGTTGACGGTCCACACCCGCTACGAGTTCCTGCTGGAGCACAAGCCGGTCCAACTCGCCGAGTCCTGGGAGCCGATGGCGATCACCGCCGAAACCCCGGTCCTGATGCCGGAGTTGGGCCCGCTGGCCGGACGGGGCGTGGTGGAGCGGATGGCGTCGATCGGCGTCCGGGTGGTGCGCGCGGAGGAGCGGCCGCGCCCCGGGCGGGCCACGCCGGAGCAGGCGCAGCTGCTGGGGATCGCCAACGGAGACCCCGTGCTGCTGATCGAGCGGACCTATCTCGACGACTCCGGGCGTGCGGTGGAGACCGCGCTTGTGGTCATTCCGGATTCCCGCTGGGAGATCGTCTATGACCTGCCGGTGGAACAGCCGGAGTAATTTCCTCCGGTCCCGCGCAATTCCCCGGCGCTTCGCCGGGCGGGCGTCGGACGGACCCTGACGCGGGCCGTGCCGCAGGCCTCACCGGAGCCGTGACGGGGGCGGCGACGGGGGCGGCGACGGGACGCGAAAAGGCCGCGACGGCCCCGTCCCGGGTCTCCGGAGGTCCGGGTTCCCTGGCATGGGGCCGTCGCGGCCTGGCGGCCCCGGCGCCGGCTGGTCCGGCACCGGGATCGGCGGTGACTACTTGGCGGTGGACTTGCGCGCCGTGGTCTTGCGCGCGGTGGTCTTCTTCGCCGGAGCGGTCTTCTTGGCGGCGGCGGCCTTCTTGGTGGCGGCCGCGGTGGTGGTCTTCTTCGCCGGGGTGGCCTTGGCGGTGGTGGCCTTCTTGGTGGCGGTGGTGGCCTTCTTGGTCGCCGTGGTGGCCGTCTTCTTGGCCGCGGTGGTCGCGGTCTTCTTCGCGGCGGTCTTCTTGGTCGCCGTGGCGGAGGCGGCGGCAGCGCGCTTGGTGGCGGCGCGCTTGGCGGCCGGGGTGGCGGCACCCGACTTGCCCGGGGTCAGCGAGCCCTTGGGGGCCTTCTTGACGGACGGGCCGTCCTTCGGGAGCTTCTTGCTGCCGGAGACGAGGTCCTTGAAGCCCTGGCCCGGGCGGAACCGCGGCACGGCGGTCTTCTTGACCTTGACCCGCTCACCGGTCTGCGGGTTGCGGGCGAAGCGCGCCGAGCGCTCCACCTTCTCGAAGGTGCCGAAGCCGGTGACCGACACCCGGTCACCCGCCACGACGGCACGCACCATGGTGTCGAGCACTGCGTCGACGGCCTCTGCGGCAGCCTTGCGACCGCCCAGCTGCTCGGCCACCGCTTCGACAAGCTGAGCCTTGTTCACGTCTTCCCCTTCGGAAACGGGCGCCGGATGATTCCATCCGTTCTTTTCGCACGTTAGGTATGTATCTGCGGACTTTCAATTACCAAACGCGTGAATCACCCTAGTGTCGCAATGGATTTGCGCATGGAGGAGCTCACCGGGGAGGCATCCGCCCCTCGTCGAGGTCCTGCACAAAGCGACTCAACCGCCGTGCCGCCTCCGGGAGATCACGCTTGGCGGTCTCGGTGACGATCAGCAGTTGTCGGGTGAGAGCGGTCTTTGCGTCCGTCGACACGTTCAGCGCGTGAACGCGGGCGTGGGCTTGCTTCAACCGCTCGGCCACCAGTGCGTGGAGCAGGGTGACTTCCGAGTCGGCAGCACCGTCCCGGCCGTCCGCAGACGCGGGTTCGCCACCCGGGTACGGCGGTTCGGGACTGTGGTGCATGCAACGATTGTGCCATCTGTACGCAGTTGCGCTGAACCAGGGTCTATTCACGGGTGACGAACTCCCCTGCGAACAACGAAGACCCGCCCCGGAGGGGGGCGGGTCTTGTTGTCGGACGGTGTTGTCCGAGTGTCAGAAAGCGACGACTCAGGCGACCGGGAGCGTACGCGGCTTGAAGCTCGGTCGCTTCGCTTCGAACGCGGCGACATCCGCCTCGTTCTGCAGCGTGATGCTGATGTCGTCCAGGCCGTTCAACAGCCGCCAACGCACGTTGTCGTCCAGCTCGAACGGCGCGGTGACGCCCTCGGCGCGCACCTCGCGGGCCTCCAGGTCGACGGTGACCTCCGCGGTCGGGTCGGCCTCCGTCAACTCCCAGAGCCGCTCCACGGTCTCCTGCGGCAGCACCACCGTCAGCAGGCCGTTCTTCAGCGAGTTCCCGCGGAAGATGTCGGCGAAACGGGAGGAGATCACGGCCTGGAAACCGTAGTTCTGCAGCGCCCACACGGCGTGCTCGCGGGACGAGCCGGTGCCGAACTCGGGGCCGGCCACCAGGACCGTCGCGCCCTTGCGCTCCGGGCGGTTGAGGACGAACTCCTCGTCCTTGCGCCAGGCCTCGAACAGGCCGTCCTCGAAACCGGAACGGGTGACCTTCTTCAACCAGTGCGCCGGGATGATCTGGTCGGTGTCCACGTTGGAGCGGCGCAGCGGGACGGCGCGGCCGGTGTGGGTGGTGAACTTCTCCATGACTCAGGCCTCCACGGCGACGTTGTTGGCCGGCAGATCGGACGGTGCGGCCAGGCGGCCCAGCAGGGCGGTGGCGGCGGCGACCTGGGGCGACACCAGGTGGGTGCGGCCGCCCTTGCCCTGGCGGCCCTCGAAGTTGCGGTTCGAGGTGGACGCGCAGCGCTCGCCCGGGGCCAGCTGGTCGGGGTTCATGCCCAGGCACATCGAGCAGCCCGCGTGCCGCCACTCGGCGCCCGCCGCGGTGAACACCTTGTCCAGGCCCTCCTCGACGGCCTGCAGGGCGACCCGGACCGAGCCCGGAACCACCAGCATCCGTACGGTGTCGGCGATCTGACGACCCTCCAGGACGGCGGCCGCGGCGCGCAGGTCCTCGATCCGGCCGTTGGTGCAGGAGCCGACGAACACCGCGTCGACCTTGACCTCGCGCAGCGGGGTGCCGGCCTGGAGGCCCATGTACTTCAGGGCGTTCTCGGCGGCGGTCCGCTCCTGCGGGTCCTCGAAGTCGGCCGGGTCCGGCACGTTCGCGCCCAGCGGCGCGCCCTGGCCCGGGTTGGTGCCCCAGGTGACGAACGGGGTCAGCTCGGCGGCGTCGATGAACACCTCGGCGTCGAACACCGCGTCCTCGTCGGTGGCCAGGGTCTCCCAATAGGCCACCGCGGCGTCCCAGTCCGCGCCCTGCGGGGCGTGCGGGCGGCCCTGCAGATAGTCGAAGGTGGTGCGGTCCGGGGCGATCATGCCGGCCCGGGCGCCCGCCTCGATGGACATGTTGCAGATCGTCATCCGGGCCTCCATGGAGAGGCTGCGGATCGCCGAACCCCGGTACTCCAGGACGTAGCCCTGGCCGCCGCCGGTACCGATCTTGGCGATCACGGCCAGGATCAGGTCCTTGGCGGTGACGCCCTCCGGCAGCTCGCCCTCGACGGTGATCGCCATCGTCCGGAACGGCGCCAGCGGCAGCGTCTGGGTGGCGAGCACGTGCTCGACCTGGCTGGTGCCGATGCCGAACGCCAGTGCGCCGAAAGCGCCGTGGGTGGAGGTGTGGGAGTCGCCGCAGACCACCGTCATGCCCGGCTGGGTCAGGCCCAGCTGCGGGCCGACCACGTGCACCACGCCCTGCTCGACGTCGCCCAGCGAGTGGATGCGCACGCCGAACTCCTCGGCGTTCTTGCGCAGCGTCTCCAGCTGGACCCGGGAGACCGGGTCGGCGATCGGCTTGTCGATGTCCAGGGTCGGGGTGTTGTGGTCCTCGGTGGCGATCGTCAGATCGGTGCGGCGCACCTGGCGGCCGGCCAGCCGGAGGCCGTCGAACGCCTGCGGGCTGGTCACCTCGTGCAGCAGGTGCAGGTCGATGTAGAGCAGGTCGGGCTCGCCCTCGGCGCGCCGGACGACGTGGTCGTCCCAGACCTTCTCTGCGAGTGTCCGTCCCATCGGATTCCCTCCAGCCGGCCGCTCTGCCGGCCTTCTCGTGATCGTCGAGGTCTTGTCCCGTGCCGCCCTGTGAGGCTCGCTCGGCATCGTGACCTGCACGCCGGACCGTCCAGCATGCGGACACCGGGTACGGGTCCGCGCTGGGTGTTCTCCCGGGCTGCTGACACCAAGAGTGGCGCTTTTCTCGGAAGATTGAACTTGCGTCTCGCTGATTGAGACTGCAGTATCGAGACATGGACAACACTAGCGGCGTCGGCGTTCTCGACAAGGCCGCTCTGGTGCTCAGCGCACTGGAGTCGGGCCCCGCCACGCTGGCGGGGCTGGTCGCCGCCACCGGTCTGGCACGGCCCACCGCCCACCGACTCGCCGTCGCACTCGAACACCACCGCCTGGTCACCAGGGACATGCAGGGCCGGTTCATTCTCGGCCCCCGCCTGGCCGAACTCTCCGCCGCCGCCGGCGAGGACCGCCTGCTGGCCGCCGCCGGCCCGGTCCTCACCCACCTGCGCGACGTGACGGGCGAGAGCGCCCAGCTCTACCGCCGCCAGGGCGAGATGCGGATCTGCGTGGCCGCCGCCGAGCGGCTCTCCGGCCTGCGGGACACCGTGCCGGTGGGCTCCACCCTCCCGATGAAGGCAGGCTCCGCCGCGCAGGTCCTGCTCGCCTGGGAGGAGCCGGAGCGCCTGCACCGCGGCCTCCAGGGCGCCCGGTTCACCGCCACCGCGCTCAGCGGCGTGCGCCGCCGCGGCTGGGCCCAGTCCATCGGCGAACGGGAGCCCGGCGTCGCCTCGGTGTCCGCCCCCGTCCGCGGCCCCTCCAACCGGGTCGTCGCCGCGGTCTCGGTCTCCGGCCCGATCGAACGACTCACCCGCCACCCGGGCCGCCTGCACGCCCAGGCCATCATCGAGGCCGCCAACCGCCTCACCGAGGCCCTCCGCCGCAGCTGACCCCTCAGCCACCACCTGCCCCCGGGCCCCACCCGGGGGCAGCCCCATGCCGCGCACTCAACCGGCCGCCGGCCACGCCCAGTTGACGCCACCAACGCCCTCGCAGACCGGCGAGACACACCAACCGGGACCCACCACACCCGGCACACAGACAGACGAAAGCGAAGCGCCGCAGGCAGGCGAAGCGCCGCAGGCAGGCGAAGCGCCGCAGGCAGGCGAAGCGCCGCAGGCAGGCGAAGCGCCGCAGGCAGGCGAAGCGCCGCAGGCAGGCGAA
>NZ_JBSGDD010000010.1:54590-117969 GCF_053602195.1 Kitasatospora sp. NPDC004531
GAAGCGCCGGGGGTTGAGGTTGGGTGGGAACGCAAAAAAGCCCCGGTTTCCCGGAGCTTGTTCACTGTCTGAGCTTTTCTTGGCTGGGGTACCAGGACTCGAACCTAGACTAAATGAACCAGAATCACTCGTGCTGCCAATTACACCATACCCCAAAAGTACCCCCGACCGGATTCGAACCGGCGCTACCGCCTTGAGAGGGCGGCGTGCTAGGCCGCTACACAACGGGGGCCCTAGCTCGAATGAGAGTACCCCCGACCGGATTCGAACCGGCGCTACCGCCTTGAGAGGGCGGCGTGCTAGGCCGCTACACAACGGGGGCTTGTCTCATTCATCTATGCAATTGTCAAGAATTGCGTACCCCCGACCGGATTCGAACCGGCGCTACCGCCTTGAGAGGGCGGCGTGCTAGGCCGCTACACAACGGGGGCTTTGCTGCACTTGCGTACTGCGCTGGGGTACCAGGACTCGAACCTAGACTAACTGAACCAGAATCAGTCGTGCTGCCAATTACACCATACCCCACCAGAGTTCAACCCCCTTGCGGGGATCTTCCTCGGTGTCTTGCGCCTCCCTGCCCGGGCGGCGCAGAAAGAACATTACCCGACGCCCCGCCCGGCTCCAAAATCGATAACCGCAGGCCGTCCGCCGGACACCTGTGGGCCAGGTCGGGGACCTGGCCCACAGGGGGGTCGGACGGGGCCTCAGGGGGCCGCTGGGGCCGTCAGGAGGCCGGGAGCAGGTCGAGGGCGGCGGTGAGGCGGCGGAGCGTCTCCTCGCGGCCCAGCAGCTCCATCGACTCGAACAGCGGCGGCGAGACCCGACGGCCGGTCACCGCCACCCGCAGCGGGGTGAAGGCGAACTTGGGCTTGATGCCCAGGCCGTCGACCAGGGCCTCGCGCAGCGCGGCCTGGATCGGGTCGGGGGTGAAGTCCGCCAGCTCGGTGAGCGCCTTGATCGAGGCGTCGAGGACCGGCCGGGCGTCGGCGGTGAGCACCTTCGCGGCGTCCTCGGGGTCGACCGCGAAGTCGGCGGGCGCGACGAACAGGAAGCCGGCCATGGTGACGATCTCGGAGAGGACGACCATCCGCTCCTGGGTGAGCGGCGCGACCTTGCCGAGCAGGTCGAGCTGCTCCGCGGTGGGCTCGGCGGGGAGCAGGTCGGCGGCCTGGAGGTAGGGCACCAGGCGCTTGACGAACTCCTCGGGGGCGAGCCGGCGGACGTGCTCGGCGTTGAGGTGCTCGGCCTTCTTGAGGTCGAAGCGGGCCGGGTTGCCGTTGACGTCGTCGATGTCGAACGCGGCGACCATCTCGTCGATGTCGAAGATGTCGCGGTCGTCGGAGAGCGACCAGCCCAGCAGCGCCAGGTAGTTGAGCAGGCCCTCGGGCAGGAAGCCGCGCTCGCGGTACAGGTTGAGGGAGGCCTGCGGGTCGCGCTTGGAGAGCTTCTTGTTGCCCTCGCCCATCACGTACGGCAGGTGGCCGAAGCGCGGGGTGGTGCCGTTGCCGACGCCGATGTCGGCGAGCGCGGCGTAGAGGGCGATCTGGCGGGGCGTCGAGGAGAGCAGGTCCTCGCCGCGCAGGACGTGGGTGATCTCCATCAGGGCGTCGTCGACCGGGTTGACCAGGGTGTACAGCGGGGCGCCGTTGGCCCGGACGATGCCGTAGTCGGGGACGTCCTTCGGGTCGAAGGAGATCGGGCCGCGCACCAGGTCGTCGAAGGTGAGGGTGGTGTCGGGCATCCGGAAGCGGAGGATCGACGCGCGGCCCTCCTGCTCGTAGACGGCGACCTGGTCGGCCGTCAGGTCGCGGCAGTGGCCGTCGTAGCCGGAGGGCTTGCCGGCGGCGCGGGCGGCCTCGCGGCGGGCGTCCAGCTCCTCGGTGGTGCAGTAGCAGCGGTAGGCGTGGCCGGCCTCGTGGAGGCGGTTGGCGACGTCCGCGTAGACGTCCATCCGCTGCGACTGGCGGTAGGGGGCGTGCGGGCCGCCGATCTCGGGGCCCTCGTCCCAGTCGAAGCCGAGCCAGCGCATCGCGTCGAGCAGCTGGTTGTAGGACTCCTCGGAGTCGCGGGCGGCGTCGGTGTCCTCGATGCGGAACACCAGGGTGCCGCCGTTGTGGCGGGCGTAGGCCCAGTTGAAGAGCGCCGTGCGGACCAGGCCGACGTGCGGGTTCCCGGTCGGGGACGGGCAGAAGCGGACCCGGACGTCGGGGTTCTTCACAGACACGGTTGCTGCATCCTTCATCGCTTGACGACCTTGTTGGCGAGGGTGCCGATGCCTTCGACGGAGACGGCGACCTCGTCGCCGATGTTCAGGGGGCCGACGCCCGCGGGGGTGCCGGTGAGGATGACGTCGCCCGGGAGCAGGGTCATCGCCTCGGAGATGTGCACGATCAGCTCGGCGACCGAGCGGGCCATCTGGGAGGTGCGGCCGGCTTGGCGGAGCTCGCCGTTGACGGTGCAGGTGACGGCGAGGTCGGCGGGGTCGAGGTCGGTCTCGATCCACGGGCCGAGCGGGCAGGAGGTGTCGAAGCCCTTGGCGCGGGCCCACTGGCCCTCGCGCTGCTGCACGTCGCGGGCGGTGACGTCGTTGGCGCAGGTGTAGCCGAAGATCACTTCGGGGACCCGGTCGAGCGGCACCTCGCGGCACATCCGGCCGATCACCACGGCGAGTTCGGCCTCGTACTGCACGTCCGAGGAGAACGGCGGGTAGGCGATGGACTCGGTGGGGCCGATGACGGCGGTGGAGGGCTTGAAGAAGGTCAGCGGGACCGGCGGGACCTCGTTGCCCAGTTCGGCGGCGTGGTCGGCGTAGTTGCGGCCGACCGCCACGATCTTGCTGGGCAGCATCGGGGCCAGCAGCCGGACGTCCTGCAGCCGGTGGGTCTCCCCGGTCGGCTGGGGGGTGCCGAAGGGGTGGCCGGCGAGGGTGTGCACCACCAGCGAGTCGGGTTGTGCGGCGTCCCCCTCGATGATTCCGAAGGAGACCGAGCCCGCCGCGGGGCTCCCTTCACGGACGGAGAACCTGGCGATACGCACAGCCCTGCAACCTCTCGGTTCGTCGGCCGCCCGGACGCTCCCGGGCGGTTGCCGAGCCCGCAGTACCGGGCCCGGCTGTGACACCAGGTTATCGGCGTGCCGGTCAGTCCTGCGGCAGGCGGGGGGCCGGGGCGGTCATCAGCACGGTGCGGCGCGGGTTGGCGGTCGCGGCGGGCAGCTCGGCGGCGTAGGCGCGGGCGGTGCGCTCGCCGAAGCCGGGCAGCTGGGAGAAGTCCGCGACGGAGGCCAGGGTGGTGCGGCGCGGGTTGGCCGTGGAACGGGTGGCCGTCGTGGTCGGCTCGGACATTTGCGTCAACACCTTGTTTCGCTCGAACGGACTTTTGCGCGGGTCTGCGGCTGGGCAGGCTCCGGTCAACCCTGCCAGGTTAGGGAGCCCATTCCACAGCGGCCGTGACCAAAGCTATACATCGGGCTGTGAGTTTGCTCACAATTACTGTCCCAAACTGCATGGAAGTGACGATTCCGGACCAATGGAAGAAAGCACCATTGGGGATATCCCGGACATTTGCCGCACAAACTGATCTTCCTCGTGCTTGACATGGCTGCGGCGAGTGTCCGAAAAGGACCGTATTCCGGGCGGGAAGCACCACGGAACGTGAGTCGCCGCACGCGGTGGGTAGCCCTGGACACCGTGTCGTAACGGCCCTTGTTGGACTTCCCACGCTGTGCTGGAATGCCACGGAAAAACTCGACACCGCCCTACTCTCCGCCCGGCGGGGAAGGGCGCCCGGTCCAGAGGTTGCGACGCCAGTGCAGGGACGTTTCAAGAGGGGCAACGGCGCCGCGGGTGAGCCGGAGGCGCGGGAGCCCGTGGCCGGCCCGCACCAGGCGGCACCGACGCCAGGCCAGGGCGAGCGACCGTTCGGCGCCCCCGCCGTGGCCGCGGCCGACAGCAGTGCCCCGGGCGCCGCGAGCGCGCCCAAGCAGGAGGACGGCAGCGCGCCGGCCGACAAGCAGAGCCGCCGCGCCAGACTGCGCGGCACGCTCAACCGCCGTCGCGCCACCGGCATGAGCCGCTTCGCCATGCGCAACTGGCGGATCCGGACCCGTCTGATCGCCCTGCTGTTCCTGCCCGTGGCAGTCTCGCTGGTGCTGGGCGGTCTGCGCGTGCAGACCTCCATGGAGAACTCCCGCCAGCTGTCCCAGATGAGCGACCTGGCCGAACTGGCCCGCAACGCCACCGCGTTGGCCAACGCCCTGCAGTACGAGCGGGACGTCTCGGCCGGCCCGCTGGCCGCCGGCGGCACCGCCGACAACGACCCCGAGATCGCCGACGCGTACAAGCAGACCAACACGCTGTCGAAGACCTTCAACGCCAGCGCGGACAAGTTCGACAACCTCGACCTGGCCGGTTCCAAGACCCTGCTGCTGCAGGTCCGCAAGGACCTCAACACGCTCCCCCGGGCCCGTACCGGCGCGTTCAAGAGCCCCGACAACATCCAGGCCACGATCACCAACTACGACGTGATCATCAAGGACCTGATCGGCGCCACCCAGGACATCGCGATCACCTCGAACTCCACCGAGCTGATCAAGACCACCCGTGCGCTGTTCCAGTTCTCGACGGCCAAGGAGTACACCTCGATGCAGCGCGCGCTGATCAGCGCCGCGCTCGCGAACCCGGGCGGCCCGTCGATGTCGGCCTCCGACGAGACCTTCGGCGTCCGCCTGATGAGCTCCGAGGACAACGCGCTCGCCAACTTCACCGCCATCTACGGCGAGGGCGAGGCCCGCTCGCTGCGGGCCGCGATGAGCTACAACCAGGTCGTCGCCGAGGCCGACCGGTTCTCCAAGGCGGCGCTGAACACCAACGGCATCAAGCAGACCGAGAACTCGTCCTACAAGGACTGGTTCGACAAGTCGACCGCCAAGGTCAACGCCGAGAAGACCATCGAGAACAACCTGCTCAACGTCCTCGACGGCAAGGCCCAGGCGCTGCAGTCCGACATCGACACCGAGTCGGTCATCAACGCCTCGCTGGTCGCCCTGGTGCTCGTCGTCGCCATCGCCGGCGCCGCCCTGGTGGCCCGCTCGATGGTGCGCTCGCTGACCCGACTGCAGTCCGCGGCCGAGGACGTCGCCGAGCGCCGCCTGCCCGAGCTGGTCAAGACGCTCTCCGAGAGCGACCCGCACGACGTCGACGTCACCGTCGAGCCGGTCGGCATCGACTCCGCCGACGAGATCGGCCACGTGGCGCACGCCTTCGACATGGTGCACCGCGAGGCGGTCCGACTGGCCGCCGAGCAGGCGCTGCTGCGAGGCAACATCAACGCGATGTTCACCAACCTGTCGCGCCGCAGCCAGGGCCTGATCCAGCGCCAGCTGTCGCTGATCTCCGAGCTGGAGAGCCGCGAGGCCGACCCGGACCAGCTGGCCTCGCTGTTCAAGCTCGACCACCTCGCGACCCGCATGCGCCGCAACGGCGAGAACCTCCTCGTCCTCGCGGGCGAGGACCCCGGCCGCCGCTGGACCCGCCCCGTCCCGCTGGTCGACGTGCTCCGTGCCGCCGCCTCCGAGGTGGAGCAGTACGAGCGCATCGAACTCGCCTCGGTGCCCACCGCCGAGGTCGCCGGACGCGTCGTCAACGACCTCGTCCACCTGCTCGCCGAGCTGCTGGAGAACGCCACCTCGTTCTCCTCCCCGCAGACCCGGGTCCGGGTCACCGGCCACGCCCTGCCGGACGGCCGGGTGCTGATCGAGATCCACGACACCGGCATCGGCCTGTCCCCCGACGACCTCGCCGACATCAACGAGCGCCTGGCCAACCCGCCGGTGGTGGACGTCTCGGTCTCCCGCCGCATGGGCCTGTTCGTGGTCGGCCGCCTGTCCCTGCGACACGGCATCCGGATCCAGCTCCGCCCGTCCGACTCGGGCGGCACCACCGCGCTCGTCATGCTGCCGGTGGACGTCACCAACTCCGCCGAGCGGCGCGGCAACCGGCCCGGCCAGGGCCCCGGGGCCGGCCAGGGCGGACGGCAGCAGCGCGGCGTCGCGCCGACGCCGCGTCAGCAGGGCCGCCCGGCGGGCGACCTGCCCGGTCAGCGCACCGCGCTCGGCCAGGCCCCCGCGGCCGGCGGCCAGGGCGGCGGCCGTCCGCAGCTCGGCCAGGGCCCGATGGGCGGCAGCCCCGACCTGTTCACCCCGGGCGGCGCGCCGTCCGGCCCGGCGGGCACCGGCAGCCGGCGCGGCCCCGCCGAGGCGCCCGCGCAGGGCGGCGGCTTCGGCCCCGGCGGCGCGTTCGGCACCGGCCCGGCCCAGGGCGGCCGTACCGGCGGCGGGCTGCCGACCCGTTCGGTCGGCCAGTCGCTGCGCGACAACCCGGCGCCGGGTGCGTCCGGTCCGGCGGCCCCGCCGGCCGGTCCGGGTGCGGGCGCCGGTGCGCCGGCCGGTGGCGGGCTGCCGCCGCGGCGGGTGCCGGGTGCGTCCGGTGCGCCGGGTCTGCAGGGCGGGCCGGGCGGGCTTCCGCCGCGCCGTCCGCAGGGCCCGCAGGGTGGTCCGCAGGGCCCGCAGGGTGGTCCGCAGGGCCCGCAGGGTGGTCCGCAGGGGCCGCAGGGCGGTCCGCGTCGTCCGCAGGGCGGTCCCCAGGGGCCGCAGGGCGGCCCCGAGCGCACCCGTCCGACGGAGGGCCAGGGCCGTCCGGCCCCGGAGATCCGTCCGGTGCCCGAGAACCGTCCGGGCGGGGAGCCGACCCAGCACGGCCGCGCCGAGCAGCAGCCGCAGCCGCCGGCCCGCCGTCCGCTGCCCCCGCAGCAGCCGGTCGCGCCGCTGGAGGCCGCGCCGGCCGACCAGCCGGGCGGCTTCGCCCGGCCGCGCTTCGAGGCGTCCGACATCGACCCGCGCGACCCGCTGGGCCTCGGCCTGGTGGAGCCGGTGCTGCCGGACCCGGTGGGCCAGGGCGGCATGCCGTCCGTGGCGCCGCAGGAGCGTCCGGCCCCGCAGCAGTTCGCGGAGCGGCCGCAGCCGATGGCGCTGCCGACCGCCGGCGAGTCGAGCGGCGCCCAGGCGCCGGCCCGTGAGCAGGTCCGTTCCCGGGGGTACCAGCCGCAGCGGCCCGGTACCAGTGCGCCCGGGTTCGCCCCGCAGCAGTCCCGGCCGGCCCCGCAGGCGCAGGCCCCGCAGGCTCCGCAGGCGGCGCGTCCGCAGCAGCAGCCGCAGGGCGAGCCGTTCCAGCAGGGCGACCCGTTCCAGCCGCAGCGGCCGCAGGGCATGCCGCAGCGGCCGGTGCCGGGCGGCCCGCAGGGTGCGCCGCAGCGCCCGGCCGCGGAGCGGCCCGCCGCGCCGCAGCAGCCGCAGCCCCAGCAGCAGCCCGTTCAGCAGTCCCCGGCCCAGCAGCCGCAGCAGCAGCCCGCCGGTCCCGGTCCGGACGCCCCGTGGCGCCCGTCCGCGAACGACGAGCGCTGGCGGCGGGCCGAGCAGATGCGCGAGCCGCAGACCGACGGCCTGACCACCTCGGGGCTGCCGCGCCGCACCCCGCAGGCCAACCTGGTCTCCGGCAGCGCCGAGGCCAGCCCGCTGACCGGCCCGCAGGTCTCGCGCAGCCCGGAGGAGGTGCGCGGCCGGCTGACCAACCTGCGCCGCGGCATCCAGCAGGGCCGCCAGGCCGGCGCGCAGCAGCCGGGCTCCGGCCGTCCCGCGTCGCAGCAGCGACCGGGCTTCGACTTCGGCGGCACGTCCGAGGGCCACCGGGGAGCCCAGTTCGACGCCGATGGCAACAACGGCTTCGGCCCCGAGCACCAGGAGCGTTGAGTTGAGTCAGATGATGAGCCAGGCCGCCCAGAACCTGAACTGGCTGATCACCAACTTCGTGGACAACACCCCCGGGGTGTCCCACACGGTGGTGGTCTCGGCCGACGGTCTGCTGCTGTGCATGTCCGAGGGCTTCCCCCGGGACCGCGCCGATCAACTGGCCGCGGTCGCCTCCGGGTTGACCTCGCTGACCTCCGGCGCCAGCCGCATCTTCGAGGGCGGCGAGGTCAACCAGACCGTCGTGGAGATGGAGCGCGGGTTCCTGTTCCTGATGGCGATCAGCGACGGCTCCGCGCTCGCGGTGCTCGCCTCGCCGGACTCCGACATCGGCCTGGTCGGCTACGAGATGGCGCTGCTGGTCGACCGGGCCGGCGCGGTGCTCACGCCGGCCCTGCGGGCGGAGCTCCAGGGCAGCCTGCTGCACTGACGGCCGGCCCCGTTCCTTCGGCTCCTCTGCACCACCCTCACCGTGCCGGATCCGCTGACCCCGGGTCCGGCACACCCACCCCCAAGTCTTCGCCGTTCGGTGGCTGACATCCGGTCAGCCGGCTGGCCCTCCGGGGCTCCGGCGGCGAACGACTGCAGCACAAGGAGGACGCATGCCCCCGACACCCGCCGGCAATTACGGCACCGGGTACGGAAACGGCTACGGCGGCCAGCAGTCGGACGGCTACGAGCAGCAGCCGCTGGTCCGCCCGTACGCCATGACCGGCGGACGTACCCGGCCGCGCTACCAGCTGGCCATAGAAGCGCTGATCTCGACCACGGGCACCAACCCGCCGGGCGCCCTGCTGCCCGAGCACGCCCGGATCGTGGCGCTGTGCCGTGAGGTCAAGTCGGTGGCGGAGATCTCCGCGCTGGCGGGAGTCCCGCTCGGGGTGGCCCGCATCCTCGTCGCAGACCTGGCGGAAGCCGGTCTGGTCGCCATCCACCAGCCCGCCGCGGCGGGCGAGTCGGGCGGTACGCCTGACGTCACGCTGCTCGAAAGGGTCCTCAGTGGACTTCGCAAGCTCTAACGCGGCCGCCCCCAGCCGCGCCACCACCTCCGCCAAGATCGTCGTCGCGGGCGGATTCGGCGTGGGCAAGACGACGCTCGTCGGCGCGGTCTCCGAGATCAACCCCCTGCGCACCGAAGCCGTCATGACCTCGGCCTCCGCCGGCATCGACGACCTCAGCCACGTCTCCGGCAAGACGACCACCACCGTCGCCATGGACTTCGGCCGCATCACCCTCGACGAAGACCTCATCCTCTACCTCTTCGGCACCCCCGGACAGGACCGCTTCTGGTTCATGTGGGACGACCTCGTCCGCGGCGCCATCGGCGCCGTCGTCCTCGTCGACACCCGCCGCCTCGCCGACTGCTTCCCCGCCCTCGACTACTTCGAGAACAGCGGACTCCCCTTCGTCGTCGCCCTCAACGGCTTCGACGGACACCAACCCCACACCGCCGACGAAGTCCGCGAAGCCCTGCAGTTGAACGCCGACATCCCCATCATCACCCTCGACGCCCGACGCCGGGACAGCGCCAAGAGCGCCCTCATCACCCTCGTCGAACACGCCCTCCTCGCCCGCCTGCGGTGAGGGGCGCGAGGCCCGACCGGGGGCGCGCGCCAAGGATGGTTCGCGTCCCCCGGTAACAGTTCGACAGACATTTGCCGGACCCTGCTGACAGCGTGTAGCCGATCGGCTCCGGTCCGCGCCAATGACTCCGGGCTTTGCGCGAGTTCAGCCGTAAATGTCCGCTTTCCGCCCCGGGCCTGCGGGGCGGAGGAGCCGTTTGTCCGCTTCTCCGGCTCGTGTTGGAATTCCAGCTACCCCGTAGTACCCGCAGCGGGCCGCGGCCCGTCGGGGGGTAGCCGCCGGATAGATCCATGGCCGCCAGTCGGTCGAGAGGTTGTTGTCGAGTGAGGCGTAAGCAGCCAGTCACCCCGCAGCGGCGCTCCGAGCCCCGCCAGCAGGAACCGGTAAGCGGCCAGACCACCGGTCAGTTCGCCGCGTTCACCGCGGCCGAGGACCGCGGCGAGCCGCAGCGCACCGCCCCCGCCGCAGCCGGCGACGGCGCCGACCGCCCCGGCGGCAGGCCCGAGGCCCCGCGCAAGGCCGGCCGGGCCGACTTCCTGTCGCCGCTGAACTGGCGGGTGCCGACCCGTCTGGTCGCCATCCTGGTCATCCCCGTGGTGATCGCGCTGGTCTTCGGCGGCCTGCGCGTCAACACCTCGCTGGACGAGTACAACAGCGCCGACCGCGCGGTGCGCGTCGCCAAGGTGGCGAGCGCCGCGACCAAGCTGGCCGACGCCCTCGAACAGGAGCGCGACGAGAGCCTGGTGCCGCTGCTCACCGGCCAGGGCGACCAGGGCGAGGTGAAGAAGCTCCGGGACCGGACGGACCAGGCGCTGACCGAGTACCGCGCCGCCTTCGCCAAGATCAAGGACGACCCGACGGTCGCCCGCCGCAACAGCCAGTTCGAGTCGATGGCGGTCTTCCTGCCGCACCTGCGGCAGAACGCCTACAAGCCGGAACTGTTCGCGACCGCGACCGTCAACGCGTACTCGCTGCTGTTCGCGCCGCTGCTGTCGATGGACAACTCGGTCGGCTTCGGCTCCTCCAACGTCACCTCCAAGGGCCGCGCCATCTACGCGATGTCGCTGGCCAAGGCGTCCGCCTCGACCCAGCGCGCGCTGATGCTGCACCTGCTGGTCGGCCTCGGCGTCGGCGGCGTGGACGGCCACGAGGGCCAGGACCTGATCCAGGGCCTGCTGGTCGCCAACAAGCTGGAGCAGACCGCGCGCGACGAGTTCAACACCGCCTCCAGCGAGGAGGAGGTGAAGGTCTACTCGGACGCCGAGGTCGCCCAGGCCACCGCCGACCAGCGCCTGCCGCTGCGCATGCCGGACGGCCACACCATGCCCAGCATGGGCGCGCTGCTGATGGTCGGCATGAGCTACGGCAACCAGCTGGCCACCTCCGCCTCCGACCGCGACGCCGCCGCCCGGATCATCAACGCGGCCGGCGCCGACGGCCTGACCCGCCCGCTGTGGGACCAGGCCACCAAGAGCCACATGAGCGCGCTGCGCGCGGCCGAGGGCGAGCTGCTCGACCAGGTCGTCGCCGACGCCCAGAGCATCAAGGACCGGGCGTTCACCGACTGGGTGCTCAACGCGCTGATCGTGATCGCCTCGCTGGTGCTGGCCGGTCTGCTCACCGGCTACATCGCCCGCTCGATGATCCTCGGCATGCGGACCCTGAACACCGCCGCGCTGGACATCGCCAACCACCGTCTGCCGGAGCTGGTCGACAAGCTCTCCAAGACCGACCCGGAGCGGGTCGACACGGCGGTCGCCCCGATCCCGCTGCACGGCAAGGACGAGATCGGCGAGGTCGCCCGCGCCTTCGACCAGGTCCACCAGCAGGCCGTCGCCCTGGCCGCCGAGCAGGCGCTGCTGCGGGGCAACGTCAACGCGATCTTCACCAACCTGTCGCGCCGCAGCCAGGGCCTGATCCAGCGCCAGCTGGCGCTGATCACCGACCTGGAGAACAACGAGGCCGACCCGGACCAGCTGGAGAACCTCTTCAAGCTGGACCACCTGGCCACCCGCATGCGCCGCAACGGCGAGAACCTCCTCGTCCTCGCGGGCGAGGAGCCCGGCCGCCGCTGGAACACGCCCGTCCCGCTGGTCGACGTGCTGCGTGCCGCCGCCTCCGAGGTGGAGCACTACGAGCGCATCGAACTGGCCGGCATCCCCGAGGCCGACGTGGTCGGCCCCGCCGTGACCGACCTCGTCCACCTGCTCGCCGAGCTGCTGGAGAACGCCACCTCGTTCTCCTCCCCGCAGACCCGGGTGCTGGTCAACGCCACCGGCCTGCCGGACGGGCGGGTGCTGATCGAGATCCACGACAAGGGCATCGGCCTGACCGCCGAGGACTTCGCCGAGATCAACGAGAAGCTCGCCGAGCCGCCCACGGTGGACGCCACCATCTCCCGCCGGATGGGCCTGTTCGTGGTCGGCCGGCTGTCCCAGCGGCACGACATCCGCGTGCAGCTGCGCCCGTCCGGCGAGTCGGCCGGCACCACCTCGCTGGTGATGCTCCCGCAGCAGCTCACCCAGCTGGTGCGGATGCCCGAGCCGCAGGGCGAGGAGTTCACGGTCTCGCGGATCTTCGAGCAGGAGCCCACTCCGGCCGAGTGGTCCTTCGAGGCCCCGGAGCGCACCGCCGCCGAGCTCGGCTTCGACGACCACCTGCCGACCCGCGGCGTGGCCGGCGGCAACGGCTTCTCCCCCGCGCTGGAGTCCATGCAGCGCTCCCAGCGCCTGGAGGAGCGCCGCCGGGCGGCCCTGGAGCTCGGCCCCGGCGCCTCCGCCGGCGCCGAGGAGCCGATGGAGGCGGAGATCCTGGAGTCGCCGTACGGCGCCCCCGAGGAGTACCCGGCGGACGGCGGCCACCCGGCCGAGAACGGCTACCAGGGCGAGAACGGCTACCAGGCCCCGTACGGCGACGAGTTCCGCCGTCCGGAGTCCGACCCCTTCACCGCCCCGTACGAGCCCCAGCAGGCCGCCCAGGACGACCCGTACGGCTACCAGGACGCCGGCTACGGCCGTGACCCGTACACGCCCGCCGAGCACTACCAGGACGACCCGTACGCGCCCGGGCAGTACCAGGCCCCGTACGCGCCGGCCGGCTACCAGGAGGACGCGTACCAGAACGGGCAGCAGTACGGCGAGGAGTACCAGCAGCCGTACGCCGCCGGGCAGTACGCCGACGACTACGCCCAGCAGGACTACCAGCAGCAGGAGTACGGCTACGAGGAGCCCGCCGGGCACCCGTACCCGGCCGAGGAGCCGCCGGCCCTGCCGCCGGCGCCCGAGACCACCAGCAGCGGCCTGCCGCAGCGCCGTCCCGGCCAGCAGCTGGCCGGCGCGGGCGGCGGGCAGAGCGCCGCGGAGACCCCGAACTGGTTCACCGGCGCGAAGGACAACTCCGCGCCCGTCGAGACGCGCGGCCACGACGTGTCGGCGCTCGGCGGCTACGGCCCGACCGGTCCGACCGCGGCGCCCAGCGAGTGGGAGTCGCCCAACGACGGCGACTGGCAGCGCGCGGAGAAGCTGCGCGAGCCCTCCAGCTCCGGCACGACCCCCTCGGGCCTGCCGCGCCGGGTGCCGCGGCAGAACCTCGTCCCGGGCAACGCCAAGCCCACCCCGCAGGAGGGACCGCAGGTCTCGCGCGACCCGAACGAGGTCCGCGGCCGCCTGACCAACCTGCGCCGGGGCGTCGAGCAGGGCCGCCAGGCCGGCGGCGACTCCGGAACCACCGGAACTTTCCGCATCGACCCCGACCAGGGGGCGTACGGTGATGGACCGCACAACAGCAGCACCGATCTCTTCGGCGGCTCGAACCAGCAGGAGCGTTGAGTTGACCCAGATGAGCCAGGCCGCACAGAACCTGAACTGGCTGATCACCAATTTCGTGGACAACACCCCCGGGGTGTCCCACACCGTGGTGGTCTCCGCCGACGGTCTGCTGCTGTGCATGTCGGAGGGCTTCCCCCGGGACCGCGCCGACCAGCTCGCCGCCGTCGCCTCCGGACTGACCTCGCTGACCTCCGGCGCCAGCCGCATCTTCGAGGGCGGCGACGTCACCCAGACCGTGGTCGAGATGGAGCGGGGCTTCCTGTTCCTGATGGCGATCAGCGACGGCTCCGCGCTCGCGGTGCTCGCCTCGCCGGACTCCGACATCGGCCTGGTCGGCTACGAGATGGCCCTCCTGGTGGACCGCGCGGGCGCGGTCCTGACGCCCGCTCTTCGGGCCGAACTCCAGGGCAGTCTCCTGCACTGACGGTTCGTCGGATACCGTCCTGGTATTCGAAAGACCTCATTGCCCGTCCCGAGGTCGCTTCGGCGGCCTCGGGACCGGGCGTTGTACGGCCTTCGCACCACCGGCCCCGGCGCTCCTCCGGCGACGCGGCCGCCTACGCACCGCCGCACCCTTTGAGGAGATGAACCGTGACACCGCCCGACCACAGTGGCCAGTTCGGCGTCCCGTACGCGGGCTCCGGCCACGACGCTTTCGGGACTCCCGGCGTCGGCCACGGTCAGCAGCAGCAGTACGCGCCGCAGTTCAACAACGGTGGCCAGTCGTACCTGCCCCCGCAGTCCGACCCGCGCTGGTTCCAGCAGCAGGACGGATACGGCCAGGCCTACCCCGGCCAGGAGGCGTACCCGCACGACCCCGCCGACCTGCCGCACCGCTACGAGGCGCCGCACACCGAACAGCCTTACGAGGACGACGGGTTCGACGACCACGAGGACTCCGGACCGCTGATCCGCCCGTTCGCCATGACCGGCGGACGTACCCGGCCGCGCTACGAACTGGCGCTGGAAGCCCTGGTTTCCGCGTCGGTCGACCCGGCCCGGCTCGCCACCCTGCTGCCCGAGCACCAGCAGATCTGCTCGCTGTGCGCCTCCGACGTCAAGTCGGTGGCAGAGATCTCCGCCCTGCTCGGCCTCCCCCTGGGGGTGGCCCGCATTCTCGTGGCGGACCTGGCCGAGGCCGGCCTGGTCGCCATCCACCAGCCCGCAGCCGGCGGTGAATCCGGCAACCAGCCCGACGTCACGCTGCTCGAAAGGGTCCTCAGTGGACTTCGCAAGCTCTAACGCGGCCGCCCCCAGCCGCGCCACCACCTCCGCCAAGATCGTCGTCGCGGGCGGATTCGGCGTGGGCAAGACGACGCTCGTCGGCGCGGTCTCCGAGATCAACCCCCTGCGCACCGAAGCCGTCATGACCTCGGCCTCCGCCGGCATCGACGACCTCAGCCACGTCTCCGGCAAGACGACCACCACCGTCGCCATGGACTTCGGCCGCATCACCCTCGACGAAGACCTCATCCTCTACCTCTTCGGCACCCCCGGACAGGACCGCTTCTGGTTCATGTGGGACGACCTCGTCCGCGGCGCCATCGGCGCCGTCGTCCTCGTCGACACCCGCCGCCTCGCCGACTGCTTCCCCGCCCTCGACTACTTCGAGAACAGCGGACTCCCCTTCGTCGTCGCCCTCAACGGCTTCGACGGACACCAACCCCACACCGCCGACGAAGTCCGCGAAGCCCTGCAGTTGAACGCCGACATCCCCATCATCACCCTCGACGCCCGACGCCGGGACAGCGCCAAGAGCGCCCTCATCACCCTCGTCGAACACGCCCTCCTCGCCCGCCTGCGCTGACAGACCCGGGCATGGCCACGCCAGAAGGGGGCGTGCGGAGCCTTCCGCACGCCCCCTGGGCACTTCTTCGCACCAGCCGCCGCTACGGCTGCTGATCGGCCCTCAGCAGGCCGTAGGTGTACGCGTCCTCCAGCGCCACCCAGGACGCCGCGATCACGTTGTCGGCGACCCCGACCGTCGACCAGGTCGCGGTGCCGTCGGTGGACTCGATCAGCACCCGGGTCTTCGAGCCGGTGCCGTGCTGGCCCTCCAGGATGCGGACCTTGTAGTCCACCAGCTCCAGCTTGGCCAGCGGCGGGTAGATCGGCTCCAGCGCCGCCCGCAGCGCCTTGTCCAGCGCGTCCACCGGGCCGTTGCCCTCGCCGGTGGCGACCTTCCGCTCGCCGCGCGCCCACAGCTTCACGGTGGCCTCGTTGCCCGCCCGGCCCTCCGGGCCCTGCTCGCTGATGCTCCGCCAGGACTCCAGCTCGAAGAACCGCCGCCGCTCGCCGCCGTTCACCTCGTCGCGCAGCAGCAGCTCGAAGGAGGCGTCCGCCGCCTCGTAGGTGTAGCCCAGGTTCTCCTGCGCCTTCACCCGGGCCACCACCCGGCCCGCCAGGTCGCGGTCGCCGTCCAGGTCGTAGCCCAGCTCCTTGCCCTTCAGCTCGATCGACGCCCGGCCGGCCATGTCGGACACCAGCATCCGCATGGTGTTGCCGACCAGCTCCGGGTCGATGTGCTGGTAGAGGTCCGGGTCCACCTTGATCGCGGAGGCGTGCAGGCCCGCCTTGTGCGCGAACGCCGAGAAGCCGACGTACGGCTGGTGGGTGGACGGGGTCAGGTTCACCACCTCGGCGATGGCGTGCGAGATCCGGGTCATCTCGCCGAGACTGCCGGCCGGCAGCACCCGGCGGTCGTACTTCAGCTCCAGCGCCGCCGTCACCGGGAACAGGTTGGCGTTGCCGACCCGCTCGCCGTAGCCGTTCGCGGTGCACTGCACGTGGGTGGCGCCCGCGTCCACCGCCGCCAGGGTGTTGGCGACCGCGCAGCCGGTGTCGTCCTGCGCGTGGATGCCGAGGCGGGCGCCGGTCTCCGCGAGCACGGTGGCGACGATCTCGCGCACCCCGGACGGCAGCATGCCCCCGTTGGTGTCGCACAGCACGACGACGTCCGCGCCGGCCTCGTGCGCGGCCCTGACCACCGCCAGCGCGTAGTCGGGGTTCGCCCGGTAGCCGTCGAAGAAGTGCTCGCAGTCGATGAACACCCGGCGGTCCTGGGAGCGCAGGAACTCCACGCTGTCCCGGACCATCTCCAGGTTCTCCTCCAGCGTGGTGCGCAGCGCCAGCTCCACGTGCCGGTCGTGGGACTTCGCCACCAGCGTCACCACCGGCGCGCCGGACGCCACCAGCGCCAGCAGCTGCGGGTCCTCGGCGGCCTTCCCGCCGGCCCGGCGGGTCGCCCCGAACGCCACCAACTGGGCCTTCCTCAGGTCGAGTTCGGCCTGCGCGCGGGCGAAGAACTCGGTGTCCCGGGGGTTGGCGCCGGGCCAGCCGCCCTCGATGAAACCGACACCGAACTCGTCCAGGTGGCGCGCGATGGCCAGCTTGTCCGCGACGGTGAGGTTGATCCCCTCGCGCTGGGCGCCGTCGCGGAGCGTGGTGTCGAAGACGTGGAAGCCGTCGTGCGGACGGCTGTTGGCCTCGGTCATGGCCCTGGGTTCTCCGTTCGGTGGAGTTTCTGCGTTTCTGCCGGGATCGTGATCCGGCTCCACTGTCCAGCATCCCGCGCGCACCCCCGGTGTCTCCGGCCCCCTCGTGAGGGCCCGGGCCGGTCCGGGACAAAACAAAAGACCCCTCGCGGGTGCGAGAGGTCTGCGCGCGGGTCTGGACGCTGGTGGTCGCTCCGCGGTCAGGGTGTTGCCACGGAAGCGGTCACTGCGGACCGGCGCGCCTGCTGCTAATAATCAGCGAAAGCGAGGACACCCTCGCAGTCTTGCACACACCATCTCCACCGGCGGAACCCGTCTCGCCATCCGGAACGGGTGCTCCCGAGCTGGGACGCACCCGTTCCCCGGTGGCGTCAGACGATCTTGTGGAGCCAGTGGTGGGTGTCCGGGCGGTGGCCGCCCTGGATGGCGAGGAGGGCCTCGCGGAGCTGCATGGTGATGGGGCCGGGCTCGCCGGTGCCGACGGTCCAGTCGGCGGTGGCGGACTTGACGTGGCCGACGGGGGTGATGACGGCGGCGGTGCCGCAGGCGAAGACCTCGGTGATGGTGCCGTCGGCGTTGCCCTGCTTCCACTCGTCGGTGGAGATCTTGCGCTCCTCGGAGCGATAGCCGAGGTCGTTCGCGAGGGCGAGCAGCGAGTCGCGGGTGATGCCGGGGAGGAGGGCGCCGGAGAGCTCGGGGGTGACGACGGTGGCGTTCTCGCCCTCGCCGACGACGAAGTACAGGTTCATGCCTCCCATCTCCTCGACCCACTTGTGCTCGGCCGCGTCCAGCCAGACCACCTGGTCGCAGCCCTTGGCGGCGGCCTCGGCCTGGGCGACCAGGGAGGCCGCGTAGTTGCCGGCGCACTTCGCCGCGCCGGTGCCGCCCGGCGCCGCGCGCACGTAGTCCTCGGACAGCCAGACCGAGACGGGCTTGACGCCGCCGGGGAAGTACGCGCCGGCCGGCGAGGCGATGATCATGAAGACGTAGGAGTTGGCGGGCCGCACACCCAGCCCGACCTCGGTGGCGAACATGAACGGCCGCAGGTAGAGGCTCTGCTCGGCCTGGTTCGGCACCCACGCCTGGTCCTGGGTGACCAGCAGTTCGACGGCCTCGACGAAGGCCTCGACGGGCAGCTCGGGCATCGCCAGTCGGCGCGCGGAGGCCTGGAAGCGCTCGGCGTTGGCCTCCGGGCGGAAGGTCGCGATCGAGCCGTCGGCCTGGCGGTAGGCCTTGAGGCCCTCGAAGATCGCCTGGCCGTAGTGCAGCGTCATGTTGGCCGGGTCGATCTCCAGCGGCGCGTACGGCGTCAGCTGCGCGTCGTGCCAGCCGCGACCCTCGGTCCACCGGATGGTCACCATGTGGTCGGTGAAGATCCGGCCGAAGCCGGGGTTGGCCAGTCGGGCCTCGCGCTCCGCGTCGGACAGCGGCTGCGCCGAGGGCTTGAGGTCGAACGTGATGGGCGCCTGGGTGGGCGTGCTCATGGCTGTCTGTCCTTCACCGTGGGTTTTGGCTGGGCCACCGCCGGGCGGAGGAACGCATGACGGCACGGCCCACTGTCGATACTCGCATCCAGAGGGCCGTGCCGAACAGCCGGGAGGCTGTACGTCTATGAACCGGCCCGTCGGCCGGAGTTGTTGTCCGGCCGGTCAGCCCGCTACTCGGGCGGCGAGCGCGTCGCCGACCTCGGAGGTGGACCGGGCGCCGGCCCGCTCGGTGAGGTCCGCGGCGACCGCGGCCTCGACCCGGGCGGCCTCGGCGGCGAAGCCGAGGTGCTCCAGCAGCATGGCGACCGAGAGCACGGTGGCGGTCGGGTCGGCCTTGCCCTGGCCGGCGATGTCCGGCGCGGAGCCGTGCACCGGCTCGAACATCGACGGGAACTCGCCGCTCGGGTTGATGTTGCCGGACGCGGCCAGGCCGATGCCGCCGGTGACGGCCGCGGCGAGGTCGGTCAGGATGTCGCCGAACAGGTTGTCGGTGACGATCACGTCGAACCGCTCGGGCTGCGTGACGAAGAAGATCGTCGCCGCGTCCACGTGCAGGTAGTCGGTGGTGACCTCGGGGAACTCCCGGCCGACCTGCTCGAAGATCCGGGTCCACAGGTGGCCGGCGTGCACCAGCACGTTGTTCTTGTGCACCAGCGTCAGCTTCTTGCGCGGACGGGCCTGGGCGCGGCGGTAGGCGTCCCGGACGACCCGCTCGATGCCGAACGCGGTGTTCAGCGAGACCTCGGTGGCGACCTCCTGCGGCGTACCGGTGCGCAGCGTGCCGCCGTTGCCGACGTACGGGCCCTCGGTGCCCTCGCGGACCACCACGAAGTCGATCTCCGGGGTGCCCGCCAGCGGCGACTTCACGCCCGGGAACAGCTTGCCGGGACGCAGGTTGATGTGGTGGTCGAAGGCGAACCGCAGCTTCAGCAGCAGCCCCCGTTCCAGCACCCCGGAGGGCACGCTCGGGTCGCCGATCGCGCCGAGCAGGATCGCGTCCTGCCCCTTCAGCTCCTCCAGCACCGCGTCCGGCAGCGTCTCCCCCGTGCGGTGGTACAGCCGGGCCCCGAGGTCGTACTCGGTGGTCTCCAGCTTCACCTCGGAGGGAAGGGCGGCACGAAGCACCTTGAGGCCCTCGGCCACGACCTCCTGGCCGATGCCGTCACCCGGGATCACTGCGAGACGAATGGTGCGAGACATGCCTGGGACAGTACAACCGTCCCAGGCCCTGAGCACGCGCCGTCCACCATCCGGACGGGACGTCAGTCCAGCTCGACCTCGACCGGGAACGGGACGTCGAGCTTGAGGACGCCGTGATGGATGCCCACGAGACCGTAGGCGCTGGTCGCCGGGTCCAGCTCGTAGACGTGGACGACTGTCCGGCCGTTGTCGTTCTCCACCCGCCAGAAGTGGCGGATGCCGGCGGCGGCGTACTTGCGGGGCTTGACCTCGCGGTCTCGTTCCACCGACTCCTCCGTGACCACCTCGACGGCGAGCAGGACGTCCTCCGCCCGGCAGAAGGTGGTCTTCGGTCCCCATCCCGGCCGCGAGTCGACCACCATCAGGTCGGGCTCCAGCCGATTGCGCGCGTCGAGCGTGACGGTCATCGAGCGCCAGATCTCCCAGGTCGGCGGGGCGGCGGCCACCAAGGGCCGCTCCAGCAGGCCCAGGGCCCGGATCTCCCATGTCGTGCGCCGGGCGGTGAAGATCAGCGACCCCGCGATCAGCTCGGTGCGCGGTGGGGCGTCCGGCAGGCGGTCGAGGTCGTCCGCCCGGTATCCCTCGACGGGCGGGCGGATCCACTCGGGGTACGGAGTGAGGTCGTCCACGTGGTCAGCGGCCTTTCGAAGTGAGGATCTGGACGCGGTGCCCGACCCGGTTCAGGTGGTGGAGCAGGAGGGCGTCCGGCAGCGGGGTGTGGAGGATCTCGCCGGGGCGGGCGGGGTGCAGGACGGGGGTCGGGCGGGTGAGGTCCACGGGGTAGGGGCCGAGGGGCTCGGCGGGGTCGAGTTCGAGGGTGTAGTGGAGGTCGGTGGCCGGCGGGAGGGCGGCGAGGCGGACGGGGAGCAGGAGGGTGTCGGAGTCGAGCATCGCGGTGTCGGTGTCGCCCCAGCGGCCGTTGAGCGGCTGGACGTCGAGCTCGGCGCCGGTGCGCGCGTCGAGGGTGCGGGCGATGAGGACGTCGCTGCCGGGGAGGCGGTCGGCGAGGACGGTCGCGTCGGGCTCGCCGTCGCCGTCGAGGTCGAGCGAGGCCCGGACGGGGTGCGCGCCGGCGGGGGTGGCGACGGGCGCGGGGCGGACGGCGGCCAGCCAGAGCATGCCCCGGTCGTCGACGGCGGCGGCCGCGTACCGCAGCTCGCCGGCGCCCTCGCCGCCGGGTTGCAGGACGGTGAGCAGGTCGGCCCCGGCGACGCCGAACGCGGCGGGGGTGCCCTGTGCGGCGGCGTCGGTCGCGTGTCGCGGCGCGGCGAACAGCGGGACGCGCAGGGCGGGCAGGTCGGCGTCGGCGGGGGTGAGGACGAGCCGCCCGGAGAGTTCGGACCGCCAGGTGCGGGCGTGCCCGCCCTGTTCCAGGTCGAGGGTCGGGTCGGGGGCGCGGCCGAGGGCGGGCGCGAGCCGCAGGGTGACGGTGACGGTCGCGGTGCCGTGCGGCGGCAGGACGACCCGGGCGGGTGACAGCGCGAAGGACGCGCCGGGCACCTCGGTGGATCCCGAGTACCCGACTGTGTAGGCGAGTTGGCGCTCGCCCAGGTTGCGGACCGCCACCTCCCGGGTGGCCGTGTGCGCGCCGACCGCCTCGACCGCCCCGAACGAGACCCCGACCGCGCCCTCCGCCTGGGTGCCGTACGCGAGCGCGGGCGTGCGGACGGCCTCGTCCACCCGGACCCGGCCGCTGCCGGCCCGTTCGGGGCCATAGGTCGGGCCGGTCCGGTCGTCGTGCGGGTAGGTGTCGGCGGCGGTGTTCATCAGCGCGGCCTTGATGTCGGCGGCGCTCCGGTCGGGGTGCGCGGCGCGGACCAGCGCGGCCAGGCCGGCCAGGTGCGGGGCGGCCATGGAGGTGCCGTCCGCGCGCTGGCCGGCGTTTCCGCTGCCGGCCTTCGCGGACCAGACGGTCTCGCCGGGCGCGGCCAGGTCGGGTTTGACGACGCCGTCGACGCCGATGCCCCGGGAGGTGAAGGAGGCGAGGGTGTCGGTGCGCCCGGGCTGGTCCTGCGGGACGGTGCCGTGCAGCGGGTTGCCGGGGGTGGCGAGCCGTACCGTCACCGGCCCGTCCCGCAGGGCGGTGAGCAGGCGTTCGGCGTCGGCGGGGGCCAGGATCGCGGCGGGGATGCGTTCGTCGCCGGCGATCTCGCCGAGGTTGTCGCTGTCGGCGGCGTACAGGGCGCCGATCGCCCCGGCGTCGGCGGCGTGGTCGGCGCGGGGTGCGGAGCCGCAGGCCCGGTCGGGGTCCTTGGTGGCCCAGCGCAGGACGGCGATCTTTCCGCGCAGCCGCTCCGCGTCGGCCACGTCGAACGCCGCGCAGCCGTCCGAGTCGCCTTCGGGCACGGCGAGTTCGCCACTGACCGAGGCCGTGTCCCACTGGGTGTACCGGCCGCTCCAGTGCGCGGGGACGGTCCCGGCGAGGGCGGCGGGGGCGAGCACGGTGATGCCGTCGGCGTCGCCGTGCGGGTCGACGGAGGCGGCGGCGGTGAGCACCCGGGCGGCGGTGCCGGGGCTGCCGCCGGCGCCGTACAGGTCGCCCTCGTTGCCGGACGCGGCGACCACCACGGCGCCGAGTGCGGCGAGCCGGTCGGCGGCGAGCGAGTCGGCGTCGTCGGGGGTGCCGAAGGGGCTGCCGAGGGAGAGGTTGACCACGTCGAGGCGGTCGGAGAGGTCGCCGTCGCCGTTCGGGTCGGCGGCGAGGTCGAGGGCGGCGGCGAGCTGGTCGGTGGAGCCGTGGCAGCCGAACACCTTGATGGCGTACAGCTGGGCGCCGGGGGCCGCGCCGGGGGCGACCTTGAAGGCGGCGGGGTCGAGCCCGGGCCGGTAGGGGCCGGTGTAGGGCCTGCCGTCGGCGGTGACGCCGAGGCCGGCGGCGGTGCCGGCGACGTGGGTGCCGTGGCCGTTGGCGGCGCAGTCGAGCGGGTTGTCGTCGGGGTGCGGGACGGGCTGGTGGTCCTCGGCGCCGGGGTCGGGGTCGTAGTCGTCGCCGACCAGGTCCTTGCCGCCGACCACCTTGCCGTTGGGGAACAGTGCGGCGGGCGCGGGCGCGGCGCCGTCCACGGCGCGGTAGGCCTCGGGGGTGCCGGGGCCGCCGAAGTCGGCGTGGGTGTAGTCGATGCCGGAGTCGACGATGCCGATCCGGACGCCTTCGCCGGTGTTTCCGGCGGGCCCGTCCCAGATCGCGGGGGCGCCGGTGAGCGGCACCGAGTGGCCGTTGGCGCGCTGCTTGAGGGTGACGGGGTGGACGGCCCGGACGCCGGGGAGGGCGGCCAGGCGCGGGAGTTGGCCGGCCGGCAGCCGCAGCGCGAGGGCGCTGACCAGGGTGCGGGTGCGGTACAGCGGGCGGGCGGCGGGGACGGCGCGCCGGAGCGCGGCGGTGAGCTCGTCCAGTGAGCGGTCGGCGGCCTCCCGGCCCGAGCGGCCGGCCGCGGCCGCGGCGCGCCTGGCCTGGTCGGGGGTGCGGCGTTCGGTGCGGGCCTCGTCCTGGGCGCGCCGCCAGGCGGTGGCGGCGGGTTCGGCGGCGAGTTCCACCAGTACGGCGGTGGTCGGCCCGGGTGGCGGGGCGGCCGTCGCGGGGGCGGTCGGGGCGAGCAGGGCGAGGGTGGCGAGGAGGCCGAGGGCGGTGCGCACCCGCCCCAACCTAGGAGTCGCCGCCGGTCGGGGCGCGGCCGTTCACCGCATGGGTGACGGTAAGTCACCCGATCGGTGCACCGGCCGCGTCGCGGCTCAGTGTTCGGCGGGCCCGCCGTTGTCGCGGCGGTCGAGGGCGCGCTGGAGGGCGGCGGCGGCCCGCGGGTCGGCCTGGGCGCGGCGGCGACGGCGCTGGACGGCGGCGACGGCGGCGGTGGCGGGAGTGCTGGGGGCGGTGGTGCGGTCTGCGACGAAAGGCATACCGGGCTCCTGGGAAGGGGGGCGCAGCAGCGCGCGAGGGTGGAGGTGAACGGGTACGCCTGGCAGGGGTCGCCTGCCGCACCGCGTACGTGCACACGGGCCACGCGCCCCGGCGTTGCGGGGGTGGCGCACCGTATGACTACTCCACAGTACGACGGGTCGGCCGGACTGTCGCGAAATTACTTGGATTTCCTAGTATCTGAGACGGCGACGACCCTCGGGTATGCGAACGGCCCTTCCGCCTCAAGGTCGGAAGGGCCGTTCGGGGGTACTGAGGGGGTGTCAGCCGAGGTTCACCGAGCGGGCGAAGCGGGCGCCGATGGCGCCGGCGATGTCGGTGAGGACGTCCTGGGAGACCTCGGTGTCGACGGTGATCGAGGCGAGCGCGTTGTCGCCGTCGCGGGCGACCTGCATGCCGGCGATGTTGATGCCCGCGTCGCCGAGGATCCGGCCGAGGGTGCCGACCACGCCGGGGCGGTCCTCGTAGTGGAAGAACGCCATGTGGTCGGTGAGCGCGACGTCCACGTCGAAGCCGTCCACGCCGACGATCTTCTGGGTCTGCTTCGGGCCGGAGAGGGTGCCGGAGATCGACACCTCCCCGCCGTCCGCCAGGGTGCCGCGGACGGTGATCACGTTGCGGTGCTCGGGCGACTCGCTGGAGGTGGTGAGGCGGACCTCGACGCCGCGCTCCTGCGCGAACAGCGGGGCGTTGACGTAGGACACCGTCTCGGCCACCACGTCCTCGAACACGCCCTTCAGCGCGGAGAGTTCGAGCACCTTCACGTCGTGCTGGGTGATCTCGCCGCGGACCTCGACGTCGAGGCGGACGGCGACCTCGCCGGCCAGCGCGGTGAAGATCCGGCCGAGCTTCTCGGCGAGCGGCAGGCCCGGGCGCACGTCCTCGGCGATCACGCCGCCCTGGACGTTGACCGCGTCCGGCACGAGCTCGCCGGCCAGCGCGAGGCGCACCGACTTGGCGACCGCGATGCCGGCCTTCTCCTGCGCCTCGTCGGTGGAGGCGCCCAGGTGCGGGGTGGCGACCACGTTGTCGAGGGCGAACAGCGGCGAGTCGGTGCACGGCTCCTTGGCGTACACGTCGAGGCCGGCGCCGGCCACCCGGCCCTCCTGCAGGGCGCGCAGCAGGGCGTCCTCGTCGACGATGCCGCCGCGGGCGGCGTTGACGATCCGCACGCTCGGCTTGACCTTGTGCAGGGCCTCGTCGCCGATCAGGCCGATGGTCTCGGGGGTCTTCGGCAGGTGGACGGTGATGAAGTCGGAGACCTCCAGCAGCTCTTCGAGGGAGAGCAGCTTGACGCCCATCTGGGCCGCGCGGGCGGCCTGGATGTAGGGGTCGTAGGCGACGATCTTCATGCCGAACGCGGACATCCGCTGCGCGACCAGGACGCCGATCCGGCCGAGGCCGACCACGCCGAGGGTCTTCTCGCTGAGCTCGACGCCGGTGTACTTGTTGCGCTTCCACTCGCCGCCCTTGAGCGCGGCGTTGGCGGGCGCGATGTTGCGGGCGACGGAGATCAGCAGGCCGCAGGCGAGTTCGGCGGCGGTGACGATGTTGGAGGTCGGCGCGTTGACGACCATCACGCCGGCCTTGGTGGAGGCGGCGACGTCGACGTTGTCCAGGCCGACGCCGGCGCGGGCGACGACCTTCAGCTTCTTGGCGGCGGCCAGCGCCTCGGCGTCCACCTTGGTGGCGGAGCGGATCAGGATGGCGTCCACGTCGGCGATGGCGGCGAGCAGCTCGGCGCGGTCGGCGCCGTTGCAGTGCCGGATCTCGAAGTCGGGGCCCAGCGCGTCGACCGTGGCCGGCGAGAGCTCTTCAGCGATCAGTACGACAGCGCTTTTAGGTGTCACAGTGCTCACGACAGTGTGTCCTTAACTGTCCGGTTCACCCCGCCGCGTGGAGGGCACGTGAGGTGGCGTGCACAGGGCGGGGGAAGGTGGCATGTCGCGTAGCTAGACGCACGACGCTGTGGGCCTGACGCGTATCGGGGAGTCTATCGGCGGGGTCCTGGGGGGACTGCTCCCGTCCGGCGAAATCACCCGGACGGGAACAGCCTTGTTGTACAACGGGGATGAGGCCGATCAGGCGCTCTCGTCCACCCAGGACATCAGCTTGCGCAGCTTCTTGCCGGTGGTCTCCAGCAGGTGGTCGGCGTCCGCGTTCTTGTACTCGTTGTACTTCGGCAGGCCGGCCTTGTACTCGGCGATCCAGGTGTTGGCGAAGGTGCCGTCCTGGATCTCGGCGAGGACCTTCCTCATCTCGGCCTTGGTGTCGGCGGTGATGATGCGGGGGCCGGTGACGTAGTCGCCCCACTCGGCGGTCTCGGAGACCGACCAGCGCATCTTCTCCAGGCCGCCCTCGTACATCAGGTCGACGATCAGCTTCAGCTCGTGGAGGCACTCGAAGTAGGCGATCTCGGGCTGGTAGCCCGCCTCGACCAGGGTCTCGAAGCCGGCCTTGACCAGGGCGGCGGTGCCGCCGCACAGGACGGCCTGCTCGCCGAACAGGTCGGTCTCGGTCTCCTCGGTGAAGGTGGTCTTGATGACGCCGGCCTTGGTGCCGCCGATGCCCTTGGCGTAGGACAGCGCCAGGTCGAAGGCCTTGCCGGTGGCGTCCTGCTCGACGGCCACGATGCACGGGACGCCGCGGCCCTCCTGGTACTGGCGGCGGACCAGGTGGCCCGGGCCCTTCGGGGCGACCATGCAGACGTCGACGTCGGCCGGCGGCTGGATGAAGCCGAAGCGGATGTTCAGGCCGTGGCCGAAGAACAGGGCGTCGCCCGCCTTCAGGTTCGGCTCGACGGCCTCCTTGTAGACGTCGGCCTGGATCGGGTCCGGCACCAGGATCATGATGACGTCGGCCTCGGCCGCGGCCTCGGACGGGGTGACCACGCGCAGGCCGGCCTCGGCGGCGGCGGCACGCGACTTGGAGCCCTCCAGCAGGCCGACCCGGACGTCCACGCCCGAGTCGCGCAGCGACAGCGCGTGGGCGTGGCCCTGGCTGCCGTAGCCGATGACCGCGACCTTGCGGCCCTGGATGATGGACAGGTCGGCGTCGTCTTCGTAGAACAGCTCGGCCACGGGGGCACATCTCCTTGCGTGGTGGTGTTGCCGGGTGCTCCTACCGTAGGCGCACCCGGCGGGGGTTCGGTGGTGGTGCTCAGGGTGTAAGACGGGCCTCAGGCGCTGCGGTCGAGCGCGCGCAGCGAGCGGTCGGTGATGGAGCGGGCGCCGCGGCCGATCGCGACCAGGCCGGACTGCACCAACTCCTTGATGCCGTAGGGCTCCAGCATCCGCAGCATCGCCTCCAGCTTGTCCGAGGAGCCGGTCGCCTCGACGGTCACCGCGTCGGGCGACACGTCGACGGTCTTGGCGCGGAACAGCTGGACGATCTCGGTGACCTGGGAGCGGGTCTCGGCGTCGGCGCGGACCTTCACCAGGACCAGTTCGCGCTGGACGGCCTGGGCCTGGTCCAGCT
The DNA here is from genome assembly GCF_053602195.1 of Kitasatospora sp. NPDC004531. Classification (NCBI taxonomy): domain Bacteria; kingdom Bacillati; phylum Actinomycetota; class Actinomycetes; order Kitasatosporales; family Streptomycetaceae; genus Kitasatospora; species Kitasatospora sp. NPDC004531. Next base: position 81,373 of record NZ_JBSGDD010000010.1, read on the forward strand.
CGACGATCTTGATCACGTTGACCAGCTTGTTGAGCTGCTTGGTGACCTGCTCCAGCGGCAGCTCCTCGACGTTGACCACGATGGTCATCCGGGAGACGTCGGGGTGCTCGGTCGGGCCGACCGCCAGCGAGTCGATGTTGAAACCGCGGCGGGAGAACAGCGCGGCGATCCGGGCGAGCACGCCGGGCTTGTTCTCGACCAGGACGGACAGGGTGTGCTTGGACATGGGGGTCATCGCTTTCTGACTCGTCAGTCCTGGTCGTCGCCGAAGTCGGGGCGGACGTCCCGGGCGAACAGGATCTCGTCGTTGGAGGTGCCGGCGGCGACCATCGGCCAGACCATCGCGTCCTGGTGGACGATGAAGTCGATGACCACGGGGCGGTCGTTGATCTCCATGGCCTGCTTGATGACGGCGTCGAGGTCCTCGGGGCGCTCGCAGCGCAGGCCGACGCAGCCCATCGCCTCGGACAGCAGCACGAAGTCCGGGATCCGGGTGCCCTGGGCGGGCGGCTCGATGCCGTCGTGGCCCGGGCCGGAGTGCAGGACGGTGTTGGAGTAGCGCTGGTTGTAGAACAGCGTCTGCCACTGCCGGACCATGCCCAGCGAGCCGTTGTTGATGACCGCGACCTTGATCGGCAGGTTGTTCAGGGTGCAGGTGGTCAGTTCCTGGTTGGTCATCTGGAAGCAGCCGTCGCCGTCGATCGCCCACACCGGGGTGTCGGGCTTCCCGGCCTTGGCGCCCATCGCGGCGGGGACGGCGTAGCCCATGGTGCCCGCGCCACCGGAGTTCAGCCAGGTCGCGGGCTTCTCGAACTGGATGAACTGGCTGGCCCACATCTGGTGCTGGCCGACGCCCGCGGCGTAGATCGCGTCCGGGCCGACCAGTTGGCCGATCCGCTCGATCACCTGCTGCGGCGACAGCATGCCGTTCGGGGCGGGCTCGTAGCCGATCGGGTAGGTCTTCTTCCAGTGGTCGAGCTTGGTCCACCAGTCCGCGTAGTCGCCGCGGCGGCCGGCGTCGAACTCGGCCTGGACGGCGACGATCAGGTCGGCCAGCACCTCGCGGGCGTCGCCGACGATCGGGACGTCCGCCGGGCGGTTCTTGCCGATCTCGGCGGGGTCGATGTCGGCGTGCACGACCTTGGCGTTCGGCGCGAAGGAGTCCAGCTTGCCGGTGACCCGGTCGTCGAAGCGGGCGCCCAGGGCGAACAGCAGGTCGGACTTCTGCAGCGCGGTGACGGCGGGGACCGAGCCGTGCATGCCGGGCATGCCCAGGTGCTGCGGGTGGCTGTCCGGGAAGACGCCGATCGCCATCAGGGTGGTGACCACCGGCGCGCCGGTCAGCTCGGCCAGGATGCGCAGCTCGGTGCCGGCGTTGGCCTTCAGCACGCCGCCGCCGACGTACAGCACCGGGCGCTTGGAGCCCACCAGCAGCTTGGCGGCCTCGCGGATCTGCTTGGCGTGCGGCTTGGTGACGGGGCGGTAGCCGGGCAGCGCGGGCTCGACCGGCCAGCGGAAGGTGGTGGTGGCCTGCAGGGCGTCCTTGGCGATGTCGACCAGGACCGGGCCGGGGCGGCCGGTGGCGGCGATGTGGAAGGCCTCGGCGATCACCCGGGGGATCTCGGCGGGGTCGGTCACCAGGTAGTTGTGCTTGGTGATCGGCATGGTGATGCCGCAGATGTCCGCCTCCTGGAAGGCGTCCGTGCCGATCGCCTTGGAGGCGACCTGGCCGGTGATCGCGACCATCGGCACCGAGTCCATGTAGGCGTCGGCGATCGGGGTGACCAGGTTGGTGGCGCCGGGGCCCGAGGTGGCCATGCAGACGCCGACCCGGCCGGTGGCCTGCGCGTAGCCGGTCGCGGCGTGACCGGCGCCCTGCTCGTGGCGGACCAGGATGTGGCGGACCTTGGTGGAGTCCATCAGCGGGTCGTACGCGGGGAGGATCGCGCCGCCCGGAATGCCGAAGACCGTGTCCGCCCCGACGGCTTCGAGCGAGCGGATGAGCGACTGCGCGCCGGTCATGGTCTCGATGGTCTGCTGACCCGGAGCGTGGGCGGCCGGGTGGTCCCCGCGGCGGGGGGTTGCGGCGTGCTCAGTCATCTGCCTGTCTCTTCTCGGGTTCTGCTCGGGGTAGGCGCCGGCCCGGTGGCGGTGGCTCCCGGGGCGGTCTCCGGCGGTGCCTCGATCGTCCGGATTTCGGGGGATTGAGGCCAGGGTTCCTGCAGTGGCCGACCCGGATTCGTGCAACAAAAAACCCCTCGTGCCAAGGGCATGCGAGGGGGAGGCGCGTCAGGCTGTCTGTCAGCCGACGCGCCCGCCAAGTACGAGAATTCGGGTGGTCATGGCACCGACCTTCCTCCCACGCGGCGGTGGGTGTCAAGCTGGTGGGACTGTCGTCTCACCATGCGGGCTGCCGCTCGGACCCCCGACGGGGTGCCGTTGCGGCAGCTCAAGGCCGCTGTGGAGGTGCCCGGAACGGCCCGCCGAGGCCTCCGCGAGGCCACCCGTGCGGGGCTCCGGAGTGAGCAGCCGACGGCCGGCATGACCCTGGCCGGGGCGGGTGGCGGGGTAGCCGCGGCGCAGCAGGGCGCGGCGCAGGCGCAGTTCGTCGAGCGGGCGGTCGAAGGCCAGGCCCTGGCCGCGCCGGCAGCCGAGCTCCTGGAGCACGGCGACCTGCCGGGGGTGGTCGACGCCGTCCGCGCCGGTGACCAGGCCGAGGTCGCGGCCGAGGCGCAGCGCGTGCCCGGCGAGGGCCCGGGTGAGGGTGGAGTCGGCGATGTCCTGGACCAGGCTGCGGTCGAGCTTCAACGCGTCGAACGGCATCCGGGCGAGCACGCCGAGCGATCCGCCGCCGGCCCCGAACCCGGCGAGCGCGGTGGACACCCCGAGCCGGCGGAACGCGGCGAGCCGGCGGCCGAGTTCGTCGGCGAGCGCGTCGGGGCCCATCCGGGAGACCTCCAGGACGAGCAGGTCGGGCGGCAGTTCGGTGTCCCGCAGGGCGCCGGCCAGGGTCTCGTACATGCCGGGGGCGCAGAGCCGCTCGGCGGCCAGCCGGACGGTGACCGGGACGGGCGGGGCGGCGGGGCCGTCGGCGCGGCGGCGGGCGGCGGCGGCGACCGCCTCGGTGACCAGCCAGCGGGCGAACCGGGTGGCGCCGTCGCCGGTGTCGGCGGTGCGCAGGAACTCGGCGGGGGTGAGCAGCATGCCTTCGGCGGAGCGCCAGCGGGCCTGTGCCTCGACGCCGGTGAGCCGGCCGCCGGCGAGTTCCACCACGGGCTGGTGGAGCAGCGCGAAGGAGCCTTCGCGGACGGCGGCGCGCAGCCGTTCCTCCAGTTCGCCGCGCCGGTCGAGTTCGGCGCGCATGGCGGGGCTGTAGAGCACCACCCGGCCCTTGCCGCGGGACTTGGCCTGGTACATCGCGAGGTCGGCGTTGCGCAGCAGTTCGTCGGCGGCGCTCGCGGCGGCGGCCTCGGCGCTGCGGGCGCGGGCGTCCTCGTCCTCGCCGGGGAGCGGGTCGGGGACGGGCAGCGGGGTGTCGGGGCCGAAGGCGATGCCGATCGAGGCGGCGACGCCGAGTTCGGCGCCGGCGATCCAGTACGGCTCGGAGAGTGCGCCGCGGATGCGTTCGGCGAGGTCGCGGACCTGCGGGTGGCCGATCCGGCCGCGCACCAGGACGGCGAACTCGTCGCCGCCGAACCGGGCGACGGTGTCCTCGGTGCGGACGGCGGTCTGGAGCCGGCGGGCGGCCTGGATGAGCAGTTCGTCGCCGACCTGGTGTCCGGCGGTGTCGTTGACGGCCTTGAAGCCGTCCAGGTCGAGGAAGAGCACGGCGACGGCGGTGCCGGCCGGGCCCTGCGCGGTGAGCGCGGCGCACACGCGGTGCGCGAACAGCGCGCGGTTGGGCAGGTCGGTGAGCGGGTCGTGGAACGCGTTGTGCTGCAACTGGGCCTGCAGGCGCACCCGTTCGGTGATGTCGCGGCTGTTCAGGATCAGCCCGTCGCGGTACGGGTTGACGGTGGACTCGACGTGCAGCCACTCCCCCTCGCCGGAGCGGATCCGGCACTCCACCCGGGCGGAGGGCTCGCCGTTGTGGAGGCGGGCGCCGCGGGCGCGGGCCAGGATGCGGCGCACCTCGGCGAGCACCCGGTCGACGTCCTCGGGGTGGACCAGGTTGAGCAGGTTGCCGCCGACCAGGTCCTCCGGGTCGCGGTTGTAGACCCGCAGCGCGGCGGGGCTGACGTAGGACAGCGCGCCGGACGGCCCGGCGATCATGATGACGTCGCTGGAGCCCTGCACCAGGGAGCGGAAGTGGGCTTCCTTGGTGGCGAGTTCCTGCGCCAGCGACAGGTTGTCGAGCAGCATGACGCCCTGCCGGATGATCAGGGCCAGGCCGACGGTGCTGGCGGCGGCGAGCATCACCCGGTCCAGCGGGCGGCCGCCGAGGGCGTTGTACAGGATGCCGGCGGTGCAGACCGCGGCGGCCGCGTACGGGGTGAGCGCGCTGAAGGTGGAGGCGACCCGGCGGCGCGGCGATCCCTGGGTGGAGGGGTGCTGGCGGCTGGGGCGGCGGGTGTGCGACCAGGGGGCCCAGGCGAGCAGCAGGGAGCCGGCGAACCAGCCGGCGTCCAGCAGTTCACCGGAGTGGTAGTCGCTGTGGAACTGCGGGGTGGTGAACAGCGCGTCGCACACCACGGTGACGGCGAGGCCGATCATCGCGGTGTGCACGGCGGCCCGATTGCGGTCCCTGCCGCGGACGTTGAGGCCGACGACCAGGCTGACCAGCAGGATGTCCAGGACGGGGTAGCCGAGGCCGAGGGCGAGTTTCAGCGGGGCGTCGCCGTCGCCGGCGGCGACCCGGCCGAGCGCCAGGCTCCAGCTGAGGGTGAACAGCGATCCGGCCACCAGCCAGGCGTCCAGCACCAGGCAGAGCCAGCCGGCCGGGTTGCGCGGGCGCTGGGCGAGCACCAGCAGGCCGGTGATGGCGAGCGGGGCGAACAGCAGGAACGGGTAGTCGGCGGCGGAGTCCGGCGGCAGCGGGCGGCCGAGCACCACCTCGTACCAGCCCCAGACGCCGTTGCCGAACGCCACCACCGCCGAGGAGAGGCCGAACAGCAGCCAGGCGGGCCGGGTGTGGCCGCCCACCGCGATGCCGTGCGCGAGGCAGGACAGGGCGGCCGCGAGGGCCGCCGCCGCGAGGCCGAAGTCGCCCATGACCAGGGCGACTTCGCAGGAGCCCCAGCCGATTCCGGCGCCCACCGCGTACCCGGCGCAGAGCACCGCGAGCAGCGCGGCCGTCAGCCGGCGCAGGGTGGGGCGGGCAGGCAGCACCGATTCGGTGGAGTTCAATCGACATCTCCCCCTCACGGCCCGAGGCCGTACCGGCTTTCCCGTCCCGGACCCTACACCAATCCGGTCACACACCGGCACGCATCCTCAACTCAGCGTAATGATTGCCAGGTGGGGCGGGGGCCGTTCGCGGCAGTGTCGCCCGTTCGGCCCACCCGGGCCGCTGGCCGGACCCCTTCCGGAACGACCTGACGTACCGTCAACTCCCGTGCGCGGCAGCGCGTTCCTCGGCGGCCTTCCACCAGTCCGGATTGTCCCGGTACCAGTCGACGGTCTCCGCCAGGCCGCGGGCGAACGGGATCCGCGGCCGGAAGCCGAGCTCCGCGCGGAGCTTGCTCCCGTCCAGCGCGTAGCGCAGGTCGTGGCCCTTGCGGTCGGCGACCCGGCGCACCGCGCTCCGGTCGGCGCCGAGCCGCTCCAGCAGCAGCTCGGTGATCTCCCGGTTGGTGCGCTCCTCGCCGCCGCCGACGTTGTAGACCTCGCCGGCCCGCCCGCCCTCCAGCACCAGCTGCACCGCCCGGCAGTGGTCGTCCACGTGCAGCCACTCGCGGACGTTGGCGCCGTCGCCGTACAGCGGGACGGGCAGGCCCCGGAGCAGGTTGGTGGTGAAGCGCGGGACGAGCTTCTCGGGGTGCTGGTACGGGCCGTAGTTGTTGGAGCAGCGGGTGATCGACACGTGCAGCCCGTGGCTGCGCCAGTAGGCGCGGGCCAGCAGGTCGGCGCCGGCCTTGGAGGCGGCGTACGGGGAGTTGGGCAGCAGTGGCTGCTCCTCCGTCCAGGCGCCCTCGTCGATGCTGCCGTACACCTCGTCGGTGGAGACGTGCACGACCCGCTCGACGCCCGAACGCAGCGCGGCCTCAAGGACGTTGTGGGTGCCGCCGATGTTGGTGCGGACGAACTCGGCGGCGGACTCCAGCGAGCGGTCCACGTGCGATTCGGCGGCGAAGTGCACCACCGCGTCGTGGCCGGGCGTCAGCCGGCGCAGCAGGTCGGGGTCGCAGACGTCGCCGTGCACGAAGTCCAGCCGGGGGTGGGCGGCGGGCAGGTTGTCCCGGCTGCCCGCGTACGTCAGCCGGTCGAGGACGGTGACCCGGGCGCCGCGCGCGCCGGGGTAGCCGTCCGCCAGCAGCGTGCGGACGTAGTGCGAGCCGATGAAGCCGGCGCCGCCGGTGACCAGGATCCTCATGTGGTTCTCTCCGTAAAAAAGGCGGTGCCCGCCCCCGGCCTCGGGAACGGGCACCGCCAAGACCCGGAAACTCAGGCGAGCTTCTCCAGGATCAGGTCCTTCACCTTCGCCGCGTCGGCCTGGCCGCGGGTGGCCTTCATGACCGCGCCGACCAGCGCGCCGACCGCCTGCACCTTGCCGTCGCGGATCTTCGCGGCGACGTCGGGGTTGTCGGCGATCGCCTGGTCGACGGCCGCGCCGAGCGCCGAGTCGTCGGAGACCACGGCGAGGCCGCGCTTCTCGACGACCTGGTCCGGCTCGCCCTCGCCGGCCAGCACGCCCTCGATGACCTGGCGGGCCAGCTTGTCGTTCAGCTTGCCCTCGGCGACCAGCGCGCAGACCCGGGCCACCTGGGCCGGGGTGATCGGCTGCTCGGACAACTCGGTGCCGGTCTCGTTGGCGCGCCGCGCCAGCTCGCCCATCCACCACTTGCGGGCCTGGTCGGCGGGGGCGCCGGCCGCGATGGTCTCGGTGATCGGCTCGACCGCGCCGGCGTTGAGCACCGACTGCATGTCCTGGTCGTTGAGGCCCCACTCGGCCTGCAGCCGGGCCCGGCGGACCCGCGGCAGCTCGGGCAGGCCGGCCCGCAGCTCCTCGACCCACTCACGGGCCGGGGCGACGGGGACCAGGTCGGGCTCCGGGAAGTACCGGTAGTCCTCGGCGTTGTCCTTGATCCGGCCGGAGGTGGTGGAGCCGTCCTCCTCGTGGAAGTGCCGGGTCTCCTGGACGATCGTGCCGCCGTCGGTCAGCACGGTGGCGTGCCGCTGGATCTCGAACCGGGCGGCCCGCTCGACGCTGCGCAGCGAGTTGACGTTCTTGGTCTCGCTGCGGGTGCCGAACGTCGAGGTGCCGTTGGGGCGCAGCGACAGGTTGACGTCGCAGCGCATCTGGCCCTTGTCCATCCGGGCCTCGGAGACGCCCAGCGCCTTGATCAGCTCGCGCAGCTCGGCGACGTACGCCTTGGCGACCTCGGGGGCCCGGTGGCCCGCGCCCTCGATCGGCTTGGTGACGATCTCGATCAGCGGGATGCCGGCCCGGTTGTAGTCGAGCAGCGAGTACTCGGCGCCGTGGATGCGGCCGGTGGCGCCGCCGACGTGGGTGGACTTGCCGGTGTCCTCCTCCATGTGGGCGCGCTCGATCTCCACCCGGAAGACCTCGCCGTCCTCCAGCTGCACGTCGAGGTAGCCGTTGAAGGCGATCGGCTCGTCGTACTGGCTGGTCTGGAAGTTCTTCGGCATATCCGGGTAGAAGTAGTTCTTCCGGGCGAACCGGCACCACTCGGCGATCTCGCAGTTCAGCGCGAGGCCGATCCGGATGGCGGACTCCACGCCGACCGCGTTGACCACCGGCAGCGAGCCGGGCAGGCCGAGGCAGGTCGGGCAGGTCTGCGAGTTCGGTTCCGCGCCCAGCTCGGTGGAGCAGCCGCAGAACATCTTGGTCTTGGTACCCAGCTCGACGTGGACCTCAAGGCCCATCACCGGGTCGTACGAGGCGAGTGCCTCCTCGTAGGAGACCAGGCTCATGACGCTCACAGCGTCCCTTCTTCAGTCATGGGAGGTTCAGCCGAGCAGGACGTCGTCGTCGCCGAGCCGCTTGAGCTCGCGGACGAGGAGCGCGGTGCCGGTGACCAGGGCGGCGGCGCCGACCAGGGCGTTGATCAGCTTGAGGGTGTCGTTGTCCGCGCGGGCGCCGCGGATGTCCTTGGCGATGGAGATCGCCCCGAACGCGCTGGTGCCGATGGACAGCCACAGGCCGGGCTTCGAGTGCTTCCAGCCCTTGGCCTTCTCGATCTTGCTCACAGTGCCGGTGCCTCCTCCAGCAGGGTGTGACCCCACTTGTCGTTGAGCGCGGCCTCGACGGCGCCGCCCACGCGGTAGAGGCGGTCGTCCGCCATCGCGGGGGCGATGATCTGCAGGCCGACCGGGAGATTGTCCTCCGGGGCCAGCCCGCAGGGCAGCGACATGGCCGCGTTGCCCGCCAGGTTCGAGGGAATGGTGCACAGGTCGGCGAGGTACATCGCCATCGGGTCGTCCGCCCGCTCGCCGATCGGGAACGCGGTGGTCGGCGTGGTCGGCGAGATCAGCACGTCCACACCGGCGAACGCGGCGTCGAAGTCGCGCGAGATCAGGGTGCGGACCTTCTGCGCCGAGCCGTAGTAGGCGTCGTAGTAGCCCGAGGACAGCGCGTAGGTGCCGAGGATGATGCGGCGCTTGACCTCGTCGCCGAAGCCGGCCTCGCGGGTCAGCGCGGTGACCTGCTCGGCGGAGCGGGTGCCGTCGTCGCCGACCCGCAGGCCGTAGCGCATCGCGTCGAACCGGGCCAGGTTCGAGGAGCACTCGGACGGCGCGATCAGGTAGTACGCGGGCAGCGCCAGCGTGAACGACGGGCAGGACACCTCGACGACCTCGGCGCCCAGTTCGCGCAGCAGCTCCACCGACTCGTCGAAGCGCTGCATGACGCCGGCCTGGTAGCCCTCGCCGGCGAACTCCTTGACGATGCCGATCCGCATGCCGCGGATGTCGCGCATCTTCGCGGCCTCGACCACGGCCGGGACCGGCGCGTCGATCGAGGTGGAGTCCAGCGGGTCGTGGCCGGCGATCGCCTCGTGCAGCAGCGCCGCGTCCAGCACGGTGCGGGCGCACGGGCCGCCCTGGTCCAGCGAGGACGAGAAGGCGACCAGGCCGTAGCGGGACACCGAGCCGTAGGTCGGCTTGACGCCGACGGTGCCGGTGACGGCGCCGGGCTGGCGGATCGAGCCGCCGGTGTCGGTGCCGATGGCCAGCGGGGCCTCGAACGCGGCGAGCGCCGCCGCGGAGCCGCCGCCGGAGCCGCCGGGGATCCGGGTGAGGTCCCACGGGTTGCCGGTCGGGCCGTACGCCGAGTTCTCGGTGGAGGAGCCCATCGCGAACTCGTCCATGTTGGTCTTGCCGAGGATGACGACGTCCGCGTCCTTCAGACGCCGCGTCAGGGTGGCGTCGTAGGGCGGGATCCAGCCTTCGAGCATCTTCGAACCGCAGGTGGTCGGGATGCCCTTGGTGGTGAAGACGTCCTTCAGTGCCAGCGGCACACCGGCCAGCGGGCTGAGCTGCTCGCCCTTGGCGCGCTTCTCGTCGACCGTGCGGGCGGCGGCCAGCGCGCCCTCGCTGTCGACGTGCAGGAAGGCGTTGACCTTCTTGTCGACGGCGTTGATCCGGTCCAGGTGGGCCTGGGCGACCTCGACGGCCGAGACCTCGCCCTTGGCGATCGCGGAGGCCGTCTCGGCCGCCGTGTACTTGATCAGGTCGGTCATCTCGGTCAGTCCTCCCCGAGGATCTGCGGCACGCGGAAACGCTGGTCCTCACTCGCCGGGGCGCCGGACAGCGCCTGCTCCGGGGTCAGCGACTGTCGCACCTCGTCCGCCCGCATGACGTTGCTCAGCGGGAGCGGGTGGGAGGTCGGCGGGACGTCCTGCCCCGCGACCTCGGAAACGCGGGCGACCGCGCCGATGATCACGTCGAGCTGCTCGGCGAAGTGGTCCAGCTCCTCCGCCTGCAACTCCAGACGCGACAGCCGGGCGAGGTGGGCGACCTCCTCGCGCGTGATGCCAGGCATGCAGCGATCCTCAAGGGTGAGTTCCGGTGGACCGGGCGGCCCTGGGCACACCCGTCCTTTTTGGTCTTGAGGGTCCATCCTATGTGCCCCGTCAGGGGCGCGGGGAACTGCGCGGGCGACCGGGCGGGCGCGGAGAGGTCCGCCCGGGGGCGGAACTCCCCTCCCCGGACGGACCCCTCGGACGAAGAACTATCGCGGCAGCGACGAGACCGGCGCCGCCCCCGTCCGCCGCACCTGCAGCCACGCCGTCGCCTGGTCGGCGGGCAGCGCGGCCGACACCAGCCACCCCTGCACCGCGTCGACCCCCATGTCGTGCAGGCGCTCCCACGTCTCGTCGTCCTCGACGCCCTCCGCCACCACCGTCAGCCCCAGCGAGTGCGCGAGTTCGACGGAGCAGCGCACCACCGCCGCGTCGTGGTCGTCGGCGACCATCCGGGAGACGAAGGAGCGGTCGATCTTGAGTTCGCCGACCGGCAGGCTGCGCAGCCGCACCAGCGAGGAGTGCCCGGTGCCGAAGTCGTCCAGCGACATCCGCACGCCGTAGCGGCGCAGCTCGGCGAGGGTGTCGGCGGCGCGCCGGCTGTCGTCGAGCAGCAGCCGTTCGGTGATCTCCAGTTGGAGCGCCTCGGCGGGGACCTGGTGCCGGGTGAGGTGTCCGGCGACCCGGGCGGCGAAGCCGGGGTTGAGGACGTCGCGGGGCGAGACGTTGACGGCGACGGGCACCATCAGGCCCTGGTGGCGCCAGCGGGCGATCTGGCCGACGGCGCTCTCCAGGACGTAGTCGGTGAGCCGGGGCATCAGTCCGGACGATTCGGCGAGGCTGATGAACTCGTCGGGGGGCACCCGCCCCTGCCCGGGCCGCTCCCAGCGGACCAGGGCCTCCAGGCCGACCACCCGGCCGTCGAAGGCGACCTTCGGCTGGTAGTGCAGCGCGACCTCGTTCATCTCCAGCGCCCGCCGCAGGTCGCCGAGCAGGCCGATCCGGTACGGGGTGTCCAAGTCCCGTGCCTCGTCGTACAGTTCGACGCCGCTGCGGCTGTGCTGGGCGTGGCCCATGGCGACGTCGGCCCGGCGCAGAAGCGATTCTGCGTCCTGGGCGTGCGTCGGGTGCACGCAGACACCGGCACTCGCCTCCAGCACCAGCAGCAGCCCGTCCAGCCGGATCGGGGCGGCGAGTTCGGCGATCAGGCCCTTCGCGATCCGCTCCAGCAGTTCGGGGCTGCCGACGCCGGGCAGCAGCACCGCGAACTCGTCGCCGCCCATCCGGGCCACCACGGGGCGTTCGCCGCGGCGGCGGACCAGCGGGGGCAGCACGGCGGCGTCCTGACACTGCGCGAAGCCGGTGCCGGAGCGCAGGGCGCGGTGCAGGCGGCGGGCGATGTGCACCAGCAGCCGGTCGCCGGCGGTGTGCCCGAGCGCGTCGTTCAGCGATCGGAAGCGGTCCAGGTCGAGCAGGATCAGGCCGACGCTGTAGCCGGCCTCGCCCTCGTGGGCGGCCAGCGCCTCCTGGGTGGCGATCAACAGGGCCTGCCGGTTGGGCAGGTCGGTCAGCGGGTCGGTGAGCTGGTCCCTGGCCCGGTCCCGGGCGATCCGCCAGGCGGCGACCAGCACGGCCAGCGGAACCGCGAACAGCGGGAGCAGTTCGGGTTCGTAGCGGTACACCAGGACGGCCAACGGGATCAGCGGTGCGGCGCCTGCCAGCAGGACGCCGAACAGCAGCACCGCCCCCGCCATCCCCTGCGGCGGGCGCGTGGGCGCGCCGCCGGTCGAACGATCCATAAGCCCAGTCCTCCGTCGGGCCCGCCCCCGCTGGGCCGCCTCACGGTGAGGCACCCCTCTCCTCGGGATGCCGGTGGACGTCAGACGAGGGCGTGTCCCCGGGGCTCCGGCAGGACCGGTGCCACACACTCCTGCTGACAGTTCGTAGCGCCCAGGGTAAGCCGGGGTCCGCCGCGCGGGCGCACTTTCCGGTCACCTCCGAGCGCGACGTCATATCCGCGCGCTGCTCGATGACACAATGCCCGATTTCGCTCTCGAACACCCGACTGACGCAGCATCAGGACGATAACGACCTGTCAGGAAACATCCTCCTCCGGTACTTCTCCGGCATTTTCCCCGCCGTCCGGGACGGCCGGGCCGTTCGAGGCGTCCCCTCCGCCCTCGCCGGCCGCGTCGCTCCCGACCTCCAGCCCGAGGTGTCGGCGGGCGGCGTCCGCGCCGTCCGCGAGCAGCACCTCGAAGCCGGCGTCGTCCAGCACCGGGACGCCGAGCTGCACCGCCTTGTCGTACTTGCCGCCGGGGTTGTCGCCGACCACCACGAAGTGCGTCTTCTTCGACACCGAGCCGGTCACCTTCGCGCCGCGCGAGGTCAGCGCCTCCTTCGCGCCGTCCCGGGTGTGCCCGGCGAGGGTGCCGGTGACCACCACCGTCAGCCCCTCCAGCGGGCGTTCGCCCTGCTCCTCGCCGGCCTCCTCGGTGAACCGCACGCCCGCGTCGCGCCACTTGCGGAGGATCTCCCGGTGCCACTCCTCGGCGTGCCACTCCTTGATGGAGCGCGCGATGGTCGGCCCGACGCCCTCGACGGCGGCGAGCTCGGTCTCGTCGGCGTCGAAGATCCGGTCCAGGTCGCGGAACTCGCGGGCCAGCTCCTGGGCGGCCACCGGGCCGACGTGCCGGATCGACAGGCCGTTCAGGAAGCGCCACAGCGGGCGGTCCTTGGCGGCGCGCAGGTTGTCCAGCAGGACGCCGGTGTTCTTCTTCGGGGCGCCGGCGGTGGTGGCGAAGAAGGAGACCTGCTTCTCCTTGCCGGTCTTGTCGTCCGGCTTGGGCATGCCGGTCTTCGGGTCGCGCACCAGCACCTTGATCGGCAGCAGCTGCTCCTCGGTCAGGCCGAAGATGTCGCCCTCGTCCTTGACCGGCGGGTCGGCGGGCTCCAGCGGCTGGGTGAGCGCCGTCGCCGCGACGTAGCCCAGGCCCTCGACGTCCAGGCACTGGCGGCCGCCGAGGAACGCGATCCGCTCGCGGATCTGCGCCGGGCAGTGCTGGGCGTTCGGGCAGCGCAGGTCGATGTCGCCCTCGGACATCGGGCGCAGCTCGGCGCCGCACTCCGGGCAGTGGGTGGGCATCTCGAACGCCCGCTCGGTGCCGTCGCGCAGGTCGTAGACCGGGCCGAGGATCTCCGGGATCACGTCGCCGGCCTTGCGCAGCACGACGGTGTCGCCGAGCAGCACGTCCTTGGCCTTGACGATCTGCTGGTTGTGCAGCGTCGCGTACTGCACCATCGACCCGGCGACCTTCACCGGCTCGGCCAGCACCGCGTACGGGGTGGCCCGGCCGGTGCGGCCGATGCCGATCTTGATCTCGGCGAGCCTGCCGGTGACCTCCTCCGGCGGGTACTTCCAGGCGATCGCCCAGCGCGGCGACTTGGAGGTCGAGCCGAGCCGGCCCTGCAGGGCGATCTCGTCGACCTTGACCACCACGCCGTCGATCTCGTGCTCGACGGAGTGCCGCTGCTCGCCGAAGTGCTTGATGAACGCCCGGACCTCGTCCAGCGTCCCGACGACCTTGTTGTGCCGGGCGGTCGGCAGGCCCCAGTCGTGCAGCAGCCGGTAGGCGTGCGACTGGCAGTCGATGTCGAAGCCGACCCGGGCGCCGATGCCGTGCACCACCATCCGCAGCGGGCGGGCGGCGGTGACCAGCGGGTCCTTCTGGCGGAGCGAACCGGCGGCGGCGTTGCGCGGGTTCATGAACAGCCGGATCATCGCCCGCGGCCGCCTGCCCTCCTTGGCGCGCTCCTCGTTCTCCTGCCGGCGGCGCTCGTTCTCCTCGGCGAAGGAGGCGTTCAGGGCGTCGAACTCCTCGGTGGGGAAGTACACCTCGCCGCGGATCTCCACCAGCGCCGGGATGTGCTCGCCCTTGAGGCGGTGCGGGATCTCCTTGATGGTGCGGACGTTGGCGGTGATGTCCTCGCCGACCCGGCCGTCGCCGCGGGTGGCGGCCTGCACCAGCACGCCGTTCTCGTACGTCAGGTTGACGGCCAGGCCGTCCACCTTCAGCTCGCACAGGTAGTGGTAGTCGATGCCGGACAGCTCGGTGGCGACCCGCTCGGCCCAGGCGGCGAGTTCGTCGCCGTCCATCGCGTTGTCCAGGCTGAGCAGCCGCTCGCGGTGCTCGACCGGGGCGAACAGCACGGTCGGCGCGCCGCCGACCTTCTGGGTGGGCGAGTCGGGCGTCACCAGGGCCGGGTGCTCGGCCTCCAGTGCCTCCAACTCGCGCATCAGCCGGTCGAATTCGGCGTCGCTGATGGTCGGCGCGTCCAGCTCGTAGTACCGGGACCGGTGCTCCTCGATCTCGGTCGCCAGTTCGGCGTGCCTGGTCCGCACCTCCGCCGGGATGTCCTCCCAGCCCTCCACCGCAGCCGCCACCGGGCCCTCCTCGTCCGTCACTCCGGGTTGTCCACCAGGCTCCGCGCCGCCTTCACGGTCTGTGCCAACGCCCGCCGGGCGTACGCCGGGGACGCCCCCGCGAGCCCGCACGTCGGCGTCACCACCACCCGGCGGCCCAGGAGCTCGGGGGCCAGCCCCAGCCTGCGCCACAACGTCCTGACACCCTGGACACTACCGGCCGGGTCTGACACCGCTTTTGATTGAACCGCAGCGACGTCGGTGGACGGCACCACACCGGCGAGGATCAGCGTCCCGCCCTCGACCGCCTCGCCGAGGTCGTCGTCGTCACGCTCCGTCAGGAACGAGAAGTCCAGGCTGATGCCGGCCACTCCGGCCCGGCGCAGCAACGGGATCGGCACCTTCGGCGCACAACTGTGCACCAGGACGGGCGTGTCCACGCCGCGGATCACGTCCCGCAGGGCCTGCTCGGCGAGTTGGCGGTCGATCGCGCGCAGCCGCTGGAAGCCGCTGGCGGTCTTCACCGAACCGGCCAGCACGGCGGGCAGCAGCGGCTCGTCGAGCTGGAGCACCACGGTCGCGCCCGGCACCCGGCGGCGGACGTCCGCCAGGTGGCGGCGCAGCCCCTCGGTCAGCGACTCGGCGACGTCCCGGCAGGCGCCCGGGTCGCTGAGCGCCTTCTCGCCGTGCTTCAGCTCGATCGATCCGGCCAGCGTCCACGGCCCGACCGCCTGCACCTTCAGCAGCCCCTGGTAGCCCTGGGTGTACTCCTCCAGCGCGTCCAGGTCCTCGCCCAGCCAGGACCGGGCCCGCTTGGTGTCCCGCCCCGGGTGGTCGGTGAACCGCCAGCCGCTCGGCTCGGTCTGCACGAACAGTTCGGTCAGCAGCCCCGCGCCGCGCCCGATCATGTCGGCCCCGGGCCCGCGCCCGGGCAGCTCGGGCAGGAACGGCAGCTGCTCCAGCTCCGCCGTCACGCCGCGGGCCATCTCCCGCACGTCGCCGCCGGGCATCGACCCGATCCCGGTGGCGGCCCCGATCAGCTCTCCGAAAACGTCCACGTCAGTCACGGGAGAGAAGCCTACGCAGCGTGGCGCTCAGGCCGCATCGAGGAAGCCGGTCAGGCTGCGCAGGTACTCCTCGGGGTGCGAGACGTGCGGGACGTGGCCGGCGTCCACCAGCACCTGGACCTCGGCCCGGGGCAGCGCCTCGCCGAGCCGGGCGACGATGGCCGCGAACCACGGCGGGCTCTCGGTGCCGTGGGTCAGCAGGGCGGGGCCGAGGTAGCCGGAGAGACCGGCGAGGTCGAGGAACTGCCAGTCCGGGTCGGCCAGTTCGTCGAGGAAGGTGGGGGCGTTGGCGACCAGCGTGTCGCGGAGCCAGTCCGGCAGCTGCGCCCAGTTCCCCGGCCCGAGGGCGACCTCCTCGACGAACTGCTCGGCGCCCGCGCGGTCCTCGCCCGCGCGCAGCCGCGCGCGGACGGAGTCGAGCTTCTCCCCCAGGGTCCGCATCAGCGGTCGGAGTTCCGGGTCGTCGGCCACGATCCCCATCAGCGGGGGCTCGTGCGCCGCAAGGCTCCGGAACAGCTCGGGGCGCCGGGCTGCCAGGCCCAGCGCCGTCGAGGCCCCGAAGGAGTTGCCGGCCACGTGGGCGGGCGCCAGGTCGAACGTCTCGATCAGCGCGGCGAGGTCCTGCTCGTCCTCGGCCCGCGAGCCCTGCCCGGCGGGGCGTTCGCTCCGGCTGTGCCCCCGCCGGTCGTAGGCGAGTACGCGGTACCGCTCGGCGAGGGCGGGCGCCACCGCGCCCCAGGTGACGTGGTCGGTCCAGGACCCGTGGACCAGCACCAGCGGATCACCGTCCCCCGCCAGCTCGTAGTGGAGACCGACACCGTTCACCCGGGCCAGAGGCATGCGACCGCTCCTCACCTGCCGGGGCCGCGAGGGCGGCCCCCCGTCCCTCCAGTGGACCGCAGGCGCGGGCCCCCGGCTACTGGCCGGGGCGGACGGTGATCTCGGTGATCTCCGCGTCGCGGGGCAGGTCGAGCGCGGCGAGGACCGCGGTGGCGACCGACTCCGGGGCGATCCACTTCGCCGGGTCGTACTCCTTGCCCTCCTGCTGGTGCACCTTGACCTGCATCGCGGTGGCCGTCCGCCCGGGGTAGACGGACGTCACCCGGACCCCGTGGGCGTGCTCCTCCTGCCGCAGCGCGT
The DNA here is from genome assembly GCF_053602195.1 of Kitasatospora sp. NPDC004531. Lineage (NCBI taxonomy): Bacteria > Bacillati > Actinomycetota > Actinomycetes > Kitasatosporales > Streptomycetaceae > Kitasatospora > Kitasatospora sp. NPDC004531. Next base: position 98,145 of record NZ_JBSGDD010000010.1, read on the forward strand.
CGGCGAGGGCGCGGGTGGCGAACTTGCTCGCGGCGTAGGAGCCCCAGGTCGGGTCGGCGCGCAGGCCCGCGCCGGAGTTGACGAACACCACGTGGCCGCGCGCCAGGCGCAGGGACGGCAGCAGCAGGCGGGTGATCTCGGCGGGGGCGACGGTGTTGACGTTCAGCTGCTGCTGCCACGCCTTGACGGGGGTCTCGGCGACGGTGCCGAGTTCGACCACGCCGGCGATGTGCAGCAGCGAGTCGAGTTCGACGGGCAGCGCCTGGTGGCCGAACGCCCAGGACAGCTTGCCGGGGTCGTCGAGGTCGCCGACCAGGGTCCGCGCCTCGGGGTAGCGCTCGCGCAGCTGCGCGGCCCGGCGGGCGTCGCGGGCGAGCAGCCAGACCTCCTCGCCGCGGGCGGTGAGCTTGTCGGCGACGGCGGAGCCGATGCCGGAGCCGGCGCCGGTGATCAGGTGGACACCCATGGGTTCCTCAGTTCTGCTGGTCGGTCAGGCGGGCGAGGGCCTCGGCGGGAGTCTGCGCGAAGCTCACCAGCTCGGCGAGCGGACGCGGCAGGAAGCCGTCGCGCTCCATCCGTTCGAGCTGGGTGCGCATGCCGTCGTAGAAGCCCTCGGTGTCGAGGAACACGATCGGCTTGTCGTGGTGGCCGTGCTTCTTCAGCTCCAGCACCTCGGTGACTTCGTCCAGCGTCCCGATCCCGCCGACCAGCACCGCCACCGCGTCCCCGCGGGCCAGCAGCCCGGCCTTCCTGGCGGCCAGGTCGGGCGTCACCACCAGCTCGTCCGCGCCCTCGTACGCCTTGTACCGCAGGAACTCCACCGAGATCCCGACCAGCCGCCCGCCGGCCTGCTGCACCTCGTCGGCCAGCAGCCCCATCAGCCCGGTGTGCGACCCGCCCCACACCAGCGTGTGCCCGGCCGCCCCGAGCAGCCGCGCGAACTCCGCCGCCGGGGCGGTGTACTTGGCATCGAGCAGGTTCGCCGAACAGAAGACCGTGATGTTCATAGTGCAACCAGTCCTATCACCGGCCGGCCCGCCCGGGTCAACCCGATAACCCGTCGACCCGGGACGCCGACCGGTGCGGGCGGCTCAGGAGCGGGCGTCGGGTATCCAGGAGCCGTGGATGCCCGCGGTGACGCGCCGGGGCAGGTGCACGGCGGCGACGCGGTCGAGGGTGTCGGCGCTCAGGACGAGCAGTTGGGAGGCGTCCTGCTTGAGGTCGGAGACGACGGTGAGCAGGTAGCCGTCGTCCTCGCGGGCGGCCCCGGCGGCCGGGACGAAGACGGCCTCGGAGGGGAGACGGGCGTCGCCGGCCTGGCGGATGCGGCGTTCGCCGGTGCTGCGGTCGTACTTGACCACGCCGTAGCCGCCGAAGCCGTTCCGGTCGGGGAAGGAGATCGCGTACTGGTAGCGGTTCTCCACGCCGAGGAAGTCCTCGTTGAGGGTGGGGAACTCGATGGCCAGGTCGTCGACCACCCGCTCGTCGACCCGCCCGGTGGCCGGGTCGATGGTCCAACGCCGGTTGTAGGAGCAGGCGTTGGGCTCACTGCCGCGACCGGGGGCGCCGACCCACCAGTTCCAGGAGAGCCGGAAGCCCTCGCGGTCCACAGTGGGGCCTTCGAGCACGATGCGGCCCAGCACGTCCTCGTAGGCGTTGGCGACGTGCAGCATGCTGCCCGGTTCGACGGGGAACCAGCGGATCGCGTCGGCGCCCTGCGGCCCGCGCGGCATGACGCCGATCCGGGCGGGCCGGTCGTCCTGCCAGGAGTACGGGATGCCGGAGTGCTCGGCGGGGTCGAAGGCGACGGTGCCCTCGACGAACACCACGTGGTGGCGGGTGAGCGCGAAGTCGTGCTTCAACGCGGCGGTGGCGCCGGGGATCTCGGCGCTGTGGACGAGCCGGCCGTCCGCGTCGGCGACGTGGTGGGTCAGGTACGGCGGGAAGGGCGAGGAGCCGAAGAAGTGCAGCTCGCCGGTGACCGGGTCGCTCTTGGGGTGGGCGGTCATCACGCCGCGCAGCTTGCCGTCGAAGTCGTAGGGGCCGACGGTGTCGAGCTCGTCCGTGAGCTCGAAGGGCAGGTTGGCCTCGCACAGGGCGAGCAGGCGGCCGGCGTGCTCGATCACGTGGGTGGCGGCCGGCGAGGCGGTCAGGTCGGGGCCGTGCTCGGTCAGGTAGGGCGCGCCGTCCAGGGCGGGTGTGCGCACCCAGCGGTTGCGGTACCACTCGGCGCGGCCCTCGCGCAGCCGGATGCCGTGGACCATGCCGCTGCCCTTGAACCAGTGGGTGGGGGTGATGCCGGGCTTGGGGTTGTGGCTGTTGCGGACCAGGCGGCCGGTCAGCTCCGGGGGCAGGGTTCCCTCGACGGTGAGCTCGGTGGCGGTCAGTTCGTCGACGGCGGGCGCGTAGTGGCCGGTCAGGTAGGGCTTGGCGGTCATGGTGTTCCTTCGGGAGGTCGGTGCGGGGTGTTCAACCGCGCTTCTCGGCGCGGTTCCGGAGGCAGTCGAGCCAGTTCTCCAGGGAGGCGCGCAGCGCGGCTTCGAGCCGGTCGGCGTCGGCCTCGACGGGCGCGCCGCTCCAGGACTCCTCGGTGCGGACGAGCACCCTGCCGCCGCTGCGCTCGAAGGTCCAGACGTGGATGCCCTCGATGCCGCCCGCCGGGCCGCCCCAGGCGATCCGGGCGCCGGGCACCAGCTCGCGGACGGTCGAGGTGATGTCCAGCCCGTGGGTGCGCCAGCTGAACGACGCGCCCTCGGCGAGCGGGCCGTCCAGGCGGGCCCGGTCGATGTCGGTGTTCCAGACCGGCCAGTCGTCGATGGCGGTGTGCAGGGCCCAGACGGTCTCCAGCGGGGCGTCGATCTCGGTGGACAGGCGGACGATCACGGGTGCGGTCCCGTCGACGGCGGTCATGGCTGCGGTTCCTTTCGGTGGAGGGGTGTGGAGGGCAGCTGGTGGCGGCGGGCCGTGAGCAGCGCCGCCGGCAGGGCGGTGGCGGCCAGCACGGCGGCGGACAGGCCGAACGCGGTGCGGTAGCCGGCGGTCAGTGCTTCCGGCGGCGGCCGGTCGCCGCCGGCGTGTGCGGTGACGGTGGCGGCGACGGTGGCCAGGACGGCCAGCCCGACGGCGCCGCCGACCTGGCGGGTGGCGTTGACCAGCCCGCCCGCCAGGCCCGCGTCCGGCCCGGCGACGCCCGCCACCGACACCGCGGTCAGCTGCACGAACGCCGCGCCCAGGCCGAGGCCGACCAGGACGCTCGGGCCGAGGACGTCGACCGGGAAGGTGCCGTCGGCGCCGATCCGGGACAGCCACAGCATCCCGGCCGCCTCGGTCAACAGCGCCCCGACCAGCGCGGCCCGGCCGCCGACCCGGCGGGCCAGGGCGGGGGCCAGCAGCGCGCCGGTCATGTTGGCTCCGGCGAGCGGGAGTTGACCGAGGCCGGTGGTCAGCGCGTCCTCGCCGAGGACCTGCTGCTGGTAGAGCGGCAGGAAGAAGAACAGCGCGATCCACACCGAGCCGAACAGCGCCGTCAGCAGGTTGCCGGCGGCCACCGCCGTGCCGGTGAACAGCCGCGGCGGCACCAGCGGGGCCGGGGCGCGGCGCTCGATCCTCAGGAACAGCGCCGCGAGCACGGCGGCGGCGGCGAGCGCGGCCGGCACCCGGGTGTCGCTCCAGCCGAGGCTGCGGGCCGAGGTGGAGCCCCACACCAGGGCGGTCAGCGCCAGGGCGCCCGTCGCGGTCCCGGCGAGGTCGAACCCGGCCGCCCGGGTCCGGGCGGCGGGCGGGACGCAGGCGACGGTCGCCGCCAGCACGGCGGCCGCCCCGATCGCCACCGTGTAAAAGATCCACGGCCAGCCCCAGGCCCGGACCAGCAGCCCGCCCAGCACCACCCCCGCCGCGCCGCCCGCGCCGGACACCGCACCCCACACGGCCAGCGCCCGGGCCCGGCCGGGGCCCGCCGGGTACCGGCCCAGCGCCAGCGCGAGGGCGGCCGGGGCGACGGCCGCCGCCCCGGCGCCCTGCACGGCCCGGGCGGCGATCAGCACCCCGGCCGAGGGGGCCAGCCCGGCCACGGCGGAGGCCGCCGCGAACACCCCCAGACCGGCCGTCAGGACCGCGCGCCGGCCCAGCAGGTCGGCGGCCCGGCCACCGGGCAGCAGCAGCGCGCCGAAGGCCAGGCCGTACGCGTTGACCACCCAGGTGGGGGCGGTGCCGGTGAGCCCGACGCCGTCCCGGATCTGCGGCAGTGCGACGTTCACGACCGAGGTGGCCAGCATGACGGTGAACTGGGCGGCGGCCAGCACCGCGAGGACGGCCCCGGGGGCCCGCTGCTGCTTCAGCACGTGGCACGCTCGGCAGCGGTCTTGAGGTGCCGCAGCCACTGGCGCAGCGACCGGTCGAGGGTCTTCCCGACCCCGACCGGATCGTCCCGCACCGGCGCGCCGTCCCAGGACTGCTCGGTGGCGCAGAGCGTCGCTCCGGCGGCGGGTGCGAGCGTCCACCGGTGGATCGCCGTGATCCCCAGCACCGCGCCGCCCACCACCGGCGCGGCCCGGTCGATGCCCGAGGGGGTGTCGTTCATGCCCCCGAGTCTGGCCGCGCCGGCCGGGCACGCTCATCGGCGAAAGTCGCCTAATCGGGCTGCCTAGGCGGCAAGGACGGTCCGCCGTTTCTCGTCCGATGTCCGCGGACGGTTCTGCGACGGGGAGACCACTGGAGTCCTAGCCCGCGGCTCCCCAGGTGCCGGTGTCCCAGAGCGGTCGGCCGTCCTGGCGGCGGACGACGAAGTTGCCGTCGTCCTGGAGCACGGCGTAGGCGCCCGGATTGCCCCAGGTGCCGGTGGCCCAGAGCGCGGCATCGTTCTGGGAGTGCATCACCAAGTTGCCGTCGTCCTGCATGTTCAGCACCCAGGGGTTCTTGTTCCAGGTGCCGCTGGACCAGATCGGAGCGTTGTCCCGCTTGCGGTAGATGACCAGGTTGCCGTCCGGCTGCATGATCAGCCAGACGCCGGCCGACTGGGCCCAGCTGCCGGCGTACAGCTCGCCCTGGTGGTACGGCCGGCTCGCGCCCGGGTTGCAGAAGGAGGCCGCCACCCGGGCGGTGTGGCTCTCCCACAGGGCCTTCGGGCCGTTGACGACGTACACGTACAGGTTGCCGAACCCGCTGAAGTAGGCCTTGGCCCCCGGCGAACCCCAACTCCGGGTGGACCACAGCGCGGTACCGCCCTGGCCGTAGACCACCAGGTTGCCGTCGGTCTGCATCACGGCGTAGGCGCCGGGATTACCCCACGTCCCGCTCGCCCACATCACGTGGTCGGGCCCCCCGGTCGAGTTCACCAGCGACAGCACCAGGTTGCCGTCCGGCTGCATCTGCAGCGCGGTCGAGTCCGTGTGGTCCGTGCGGGTCTCGCCGGACGTCATCCGCTCGCCCGAGTCCAGCGCGACCCTGATGTCGGATACGTCCATCGGGTCCTGTTGGCAGGTCGGCGTGCTCGCCGCGCCGGCGTGCGGCGCCGAGACGACGCCCGCCAGGGCGGCCGCAGCCACCAGCGAGACGGCTGCTCTGCGGATTTGATGGTGCGTCATATGTGGTTCCCCCTTTTGTCGTGCGGTCAGGCATCTTCTTACACCCCGGGGGCGCGGCGCTGCCGACCGGGTGCAGCCGCCCCGGCGGGCGCCCAGGCCCGGGAGGAGGCGAGTTCCCCCGGCGGGAGTTCGAGGTGACGGCCGGCGGGCGCGTGCGCTGCCTCGTCGAGGCGCGTCGACCACCGCTCCGCCCAGGCGTACCGACCCGGTCGGGGCTCAGGCCGGGCGGGCGAGGGCGGCGGGGAGTTGGCGGCGGGAGGTGATGTCGAGTTTGCGGAAGACGCTGCGCAGGTGGGCGTCGATGGTGCGGGGGCTGAGGAACAGGCGGTCGGCGACTTCGCGGGAGGTGGCGCCGGTGGCCACCAGGCGGGCGATGTTCAGTTCCTGGCCGGTCAGCAGGTCCACCGTGCCGGGGGCGGCCGGGCCGGCCTGTTCGCCGGCGGCGGCGAGTTCCACCCGGGCGCGTTCGGCGAAGCCCTCCGCGCCGGTCGCGGTGAACAGCTCGTGGGCGGCACGCAGGGCGTCCCGCGCTTCGCGGCGGCGGCCCTCGCGGCGCAGCCAGGCGCCGTGGTGCAGCAGGGCCCGGCCGTGCCAGATCCGTGTGTCGGGGGCGTCCAGTCTGGTCACCGCCTCGGCGTGCAGCGTCTCCGGGTCGTCCGCGAGCAGGGCGGCGAGGGCCGCGCGCACGCCCAGTGCCCGGTCGGTGCCGGCGGCCGTGGCGTGGGCCGACAGCCGGGCGAACTCCTCGCGGGCGAGGGCGGGTTCGCCGCACCGGACGGCCGCCTCGACCAGTTCGGGCCGGGCCAGGGCGGCCATCCCGAGGTCGCCGTCGGCGAGCGCCTGCCGGGCCGATTCCAGGGCGGCCCGGTGGTCGGCGACGCCGTTGGCGTGGAGCGCGGCGGCCGCGTGCACGGTCGCCGTCAGCAGGCCCTTGCGGCGGTCGTTCGCCTCGGCCAGCACCCGGGCGAACAGGGGCCGCGCCTCGGCGGGCCGGCCGCGCAGCGCGGCGGCGTGCAGGCGGCCGTACCAGTGCGGCGGGACGCCGGTCACCTCCGCTATGCCGTCCGCCTCACTGCCCAGCGCGGCGGCCCCGAGCAGGTCGCCGCGCTGGGCGGCGGCCATCGCCTGCATCCAGAGCCCGACGGGGAGCATCATCAGCGCCCCGCCGGCCCGCGCGGCGTCGACGGCGCGGGTGGCGAGGCGTTCCTCCAGCGCGGTGTCCCACAGCTCGACGGCCAGCAGGGCGGCGAGCGACAGCCGGCGCGCCCACAGCGGGTCGTCGACGTCCGACAGGAGGGTCAGCAGGTGGGGCACCGCGGCGAGGTCGCCGTCGAGGTAGCCGACCAGGGCGTCCAGCAGGGCGTCGGCGCGGGAGGGCTCGCCCACCGGGGCGGGCGCCCGGCGGGCCGCTCGGAGTGCGGTGCGCGCGGCGGGCGAGGCGCGGCCCACCACGAGTCCGGCCTGCAGGGCGTCCAGCAGGTGGAGCCGGGCCCGGCCGGGGTCGAGGTCGGCGGCCCGGACCAGGTGGCCGACCGCGTCGGCCGCGCCGGCGCGGAAGAACGCGGCCTGGCCGCGCACGAGTTCGGCCTCCACCCGGCCCGGCCCGTCGAGCGGGCCGCTCTCGGCGGCCTCGACCAGGGTGACGGCCTTCTCGAAGGAGCCGGCCTCCAGGGCGGCCCGCGCCGCGGCGAGCCCGCGCTCGGCCCGCAGTCGGGCATCGGCCGTGAGGGCGGCGGCCTGCTCCAGGAACGCCGCCTCGGCGGCCGCCCCGCCCCGCCGCCGGGCGCGCTCCGCGCAGCGCAGCAGCTCCGCCGCCACCTCCTCGTCGGGGCGGGGCGCCGCCTGCGCCCGGTGCCAGGCCCGCCGGTCGGGCGCGGTGGACGGGTCGGTGGCCTCGGCGAGCGCGCCGTGCACGCGTCGGCGCTCGGCGGGCGACGCGGAGGTGTACACCGCCGACCGCACCAGCGGGTGCCGGAACCGGGCCTGCCCGCCGAGCTCGATCAGGTCCGTCGCCTCGACCTCGGCGGCGGCCTCCGGCGCCACGGCCAGCAGGTCGGCGGCCCGCCAGAGCAGTCCCGGGTCGCCGAGCGGTTCGGCGGCCGCGACGAGCAGCAGCGTCCGGGCGTCCGGGGAGAGTCGGGACGCCCGTTCCTGGAAGCTCTGCTCGGTGCGGCCGGCCGGCGACACCGGGGTCGGCAGCCCGAAGCCGCCGGCCAGCCCGGTGGGGCCGAGGCGGCGCGGCAGTTCCAGCAGCGCGAGCGGGTTGCCCCGGGCCTCGGCGAGGATCCGTTCCCGCACCCGTTCGTCCAGCGGCCCGGGGAAGCCGGCCGCGAGCAGCGCCCGCGCCGCCCGGTCGGGCAGCCGGCTCAGCGTCAGCGTCGGCAGCTCCTCCAGTTCCGGGACGGTGTGCGGGTCGCGGAGGCCGAACACCATCGCGATCGGCTCGTCCGCGATCCGCCTGGCCACGAAGGCGAGGGCCTGTGCCGACGCCCGGTCCAGCCACTGCGCGTCGTCCACCACGCACAGCACCGGCGCCTCGGCCGCCGCGTCGGCGAGCAGCCCCAGCAGTGCGAGGCCGACGGCGAAGCGGCCGGGCGTCCCGCCCTCCCGGAGCCCCAGGGCGACCGCCAGGTCGTCCCGGTGCGCGGCGGGCAGCCGTCCGATCCGCTCGTGCAGCGGGCGGGTGAGCCGGTGTACCGCGGCGTACGCGAAGTCCGCCTCGAACTCGGCCCCGTCCACCCGCAACAGCCGTGCGCCGTCCGGCTGTTCGGTGACGTGGCGGAGCAGCGCGGTCTTGCCGATGCCCGCCTCGCCGCGGACCACCGCCGCCCCGCCCCGCCCGGTCCGGGCGGCGGCGAACAGCTCGGTCAGCGCGGCGCGCTCGGCCGGCGGGACGTACGCGGAAGCGGTCGCGGGAGCCACGCCGGAATCATGCCACGGCCCCTGACGTGGCCTTTCCCCCGGGCCGGTCAGACCCCGACGGCCCGTTCGGTGCCGGCGATGGTGGCGGAGCCGACCACCCGGGTGCCGTCGTAGAGGACGACGGCCTGGCCGGGGGCGATGCCGCGGGCGGGGGTGTCGAGGCGGACGTGGAGCTGGTCGTCCGTCAGGGTCGCCGTCACCGGGACCTCCTCGCCGTGGGCGCGCAGCTGCGCGGTGTAGCGGCCCTCGCCGGCGGCGGGGGTGCCGCACCAGCGGGGGCGGATGGCGGTGAGGGCGTGCACGTCGAGGCCGCTGGCGGGGCCGACGGTGACGGTGTTGTTCACCGGGGAGATGTCGAGGACGTAGCGGGGCTTGCCGTCGGCCGCGGGCCGGCCCAGCCGCAGGCCCTTGCGCTGGCCGATGGTGAAGCCGTACGCGCCGTCGTGCTCGCCGAGCTTGGTGCCGTCGGTGTCGAGGATGTCGCCGGGGGCGGTGCCGAGGCGTTCGGCGAGGAAGCCCTGGGTGTCGCCGTCGGTGATGAAGCAGATGTCGTGGCTGTCGGGCTTCTTGGCGACGGCGAGGCCGCGCCGGTCGGCCTCCTCGCGGATGACGTCCTTGGTGGTGTCGCCGAGCGGGAACAGCGAGTGGGCGAGCTGGTCGGCGTCGAGGACGCCGAGCACGTACGACTGGTCCTTCGCGCCGTCGACCGCGCGGTGCAGTTCGCGGGTGCCGTCGGGCAGGTCGACGATCCGGGCGTAGTGGCCAGTGCAGACGGCGTCGAAGCCGAGCGCGATCGCCTTGTCGAGCAGCGCCGCGAACTTGATCTTCTCGTTGCAGCGCAGGCACGGGTTGGGGGTGCGCCCGGCGGCGTACTCGGCGACGAAGTCCTCGATCACGTCCTCGCGGAAGCGTTCCGCCAAGTCCCAGACGTAGAACGGGATGCCGATGACGTCGGCGGCGCGCCGGGCGTCCCGGGAGTCCTCCAGGGTGCAGCAGCCGCGCGCGCCGGTGCGGAAGGACTGCGGGTTGCTGGCGAGCGCCAGGTGGACGCCGGTCACCTCGTGGCCGGCCTCGACGGCCCGGGCGGCGGCGACGGCGGAGTCGACGCCGCCGGACATCGCGGCGAGCACGCGCAGACGGCCGGTGGACGGGGTGGTCGGGGCGCCGGGGAAGTCAGTCATAAGGAGTCCAGCGTAACGGGGGCCGGGCGGTCGGTCCGGCCCCCGTCCGGCCCCCGGCGGTCAGCTCGCCACCAGGACGGACGGCTCGGCGGCGCGGCCGGCCGCCGCTGCCCGCGCGGGCAGCGCGGTGGCCAGCAGGAACGCCGCGAGCAGCAGCGCCGCGCCGACCCCGAAGGCCAGCCGGAAGCCCTCGACGGGGGTGTCGGCGCCGCCGGCCAGCGCGGTGAGGACGGCGACGCCGAGCGCCGCGCCGACCTGCTGGGTGGTGTTGAGCACGCCGGAGAGCAGCCCCGCGTCCTCGGGCCGGGCGTCGGCCATGCCGAGGGCGGTGAGCGCGGTGGCGGCGAGGCCGAAGCCCGCGCCGAGCAGCATGGTGGGCAGCAGGTCGGCGGCGTAGTCCAGGCGTCCGGCGGGCAGCCGCACCAGCAGGCCGACGCCGACGGTGAGCAGCGCGAGGCCGAGCAGCAGGGTGCGCCGTTCGCCGAACCGGTGGATCGCGGGGGCGGCGAGCAGCAGCGAGACCACGCCGATGGCGAGCGCGGCGGGCAGCATGGCCAGTCCGGTGCCGAGCGCGCCGTAGTGCTGGACGTTCTGCAGGTAGAGCGCCACCAGCACCTGGAAGCCGAACATCGCGGCCAGCATCAGGACCTGCGCCAGGTTGGCGACGGCGGTGGTGCGCCGGGCGAGCAGCCGCAGCGGCAGCAGCGGGGTGGCGGCGCGGGCCTGCCGCAGCACGAACGCGGCGAGCAGCAGCAGCGCGCCGGCCGCCAGGGCCCAGGCGTGCGGGCCGCCCTCGACGATGGTGTACACGCCGAGCATCAGGCCGCCGGTGACCAGCGCCGCGCTGGGGACGTCCACGCCGCCCCGGGCGCCGCCCGCCGCGTCGCGGGGCAGCAGGCGCAGGCCGGCCAGCAGGGCGGCGGCGCCGATCGGCAGGTTGATGAAGAAGATCCAGTGCCAGCCGAGGCCTTCGGTGAGCACGCCGCCGAGCACCTGGCCGAGCGAGGCGCCGGCCGAGCCGGTGAAGCCGACGGCGCCGAACGCCTTGGCCCGGTCGGCGGGGTCGGGGAACAGCCCGACCACCATGCCGAGGCCGACGGCGGAGGCCATCGCCCCGCCGACGCCCTGCAGGAAGCGGGCGCCGATCAGCAGTTCGGGGGTGGTGGCGAGGCCGCACAGCACGGACGCGGCGGTGAAGACGGCGAGGCCGGCCAGGTAGATCCGGCGGCGGCCGAGCAGGTCGCCGAGGCGTCCGGCGAGCAGCAGCAGGCCGCCGAAGGCGATCACGTAGGCGTCCACCACCCAGGCCAGTCCGGCGGAGCCGATGTGCAGGTCGCCCTGGATGGCGGGCAGCGCGACGGTGGTGATCGAGCCGTCCAGGACCACCATCAGCATGCCGGCGCAGACCACGGCGAGGGCCGGCCAGCCGGCGCGTGACGGGTTTTCGGACATGGGTGTCTCCCTCCCCCGGGGTGCGCGAAGGTGCGCCCCCTCAACAAGAGAGACCGTAGCAGATGGTTTTGTAATAGACGTTTTAAACGGCTACTGCCGGGGCCGCCGCGGCCGCCGCACCGCCTTCTCGGCCGGCCCGCACGCCTCGGCGCCGTCCGGCAACCGCTGGAGCTTGACCAGCGCGTCCACCAGCACCTGCCGCTCCCCCGGCGACAGCTCCTCCAGCGCCTCGGCGTGCACCCGGTCCACGATCACCGTGCCGCGCCGCACCAGCTCCTCGCCGGCCGGGGTGACGCGGATGACCCGGGCCCGCCGGTCGGTGGCCGACGGGCGGCGTTCGGCGAGGCCGTCGCGCTCCAACTCGTCGGCGGTGACCACCATGGTGGTCTTGTCCAGCCCGGCGAGCGCGGCCAGCTGCGACTGGGTGCGCTCGGCCTCCATGGCGTGCACCAGCACGCAGTGCTTGCGCGGGGAGCTGCCGATCTCCGCCAGCGCCAGCGACAGGCGGGTGTTCATGGCATGGCCGGTCTGCACCAGCAGTCCGGTGAGGTCGCGGACGGTCCGCTCCGGGACGGGTGAGTTCATCCCTCCAGAATAACGTCCGACGCCAGATCGTTCCGTTGCAGAACAAATCCGGTCAGCGGGCGGAGCGCACCAGCCCGGCCCGGCGGGCCCGCTCCACGGCACCGGGCAGCGCGGCGGCCAGCGCGTCCACGTCCGCCCGGGTCGAGGTGTGGCCGAGCGAGAACCGCAGCGAGGCGCGGGCCAGCGCCGGGTCGACGCCCATCGCCAGCAGCACGTGGCTGGGCTGCGGGACGCCCGCCGAGCAGGCCGAGCCGGTGGAGCACTCCACGCCGGCCGCGTCCAGCAGCATCAGCAGCGCGTCGCCCTCGCAGCCGGGGAAGGAGAAGTGCGCGTTGGCGGGCAGCCGGCCCGCCGGGTCGGCGTCCCCGTTCAGCAGCGCGTCCGGCGCGGCCGCCCGGACCACCGCGATCAACTCGTCCCGCAGCACGCCGACCCCGGCCGCGTACGCGGGCTGCCGCTCGACGGCCAGCGCCGCCGCCGCCGCGAACCCGGCCGCACCGGGCACGTCCAGCGTCCCGGAGCGGACGTCCCGCTCCTGGCCGCCGCCGTGCAGCAGCGGGACGGGCGTGGCGGAGCGCGACAGCAGCAGCGCGCCGACCCCGTACGGGCCGCCGACCTTGTGGCCGGTGACGGTCATCGCCGTCAGCCCGGAGTCGGCGAAGGACACCGGGACCTGGCCCAGCGCCTGCACCGCGTCGGAGTGCATCGGAATGCCGAACTCGGCAGCCACCGCGGCGAGTTCACGGATCGGCTGGACGGTGCCGACCTCGTTGTTGGCCCACATCACGGTGACCAGCGCGACCGTCTCCGGCGCCCGCCCGATCGCCTCCCGCAGCGCCTGCGGCCGCACCCGGCCGACCTCGTCCACCGGCAGGTACTCGACCTCGGCGCCCTCGTGCTCGGCCAGCCAGTGCACCGCGTCCAGCACCGCGTGGTGCTCGACCGGGCTGCTCAGCACCCGGCGGCGGGCCGGGTCGGCGGCCACCCGGGCCCAGTACAGGCCCTTGACCGCCAGGTTGTCGGACTCGGTGCCGCCCGCGGTGAGCACGATCTCGCTGGGCCGCGCGCCCAGCGACTCGCCCAGCGACTCCCGGGACTCCTCGATCACCCGGCGGGCCCGCCGCCCGGCGGCGTGCAGCGAGGAAGCGTTGCCGACGGCCCCGAACTGCGCCGTCATCGCGGCGATCGCCTCGGGCAGCATCGGGGTGGTGGCGGCGTGGTCGAGGTAAGCCATAGCGGGTCCAGTGTAGGCGGCCCGCAGGTCACGATTTGGCCATTGCACCCTCTGCAACGCGCCGTTAGCGTTCCGGCCACGCCGCTGTGAGAGGGGGAAGGGCCGTGTCCCAGACGGTCGACCGCGCGCTGACCATCCTGGCCTCGCTCGGCGAGGGCCCGGCCTCGCTGGAACAGGCCGCGTCCCGGATCGGGGTGCACAAGTCCACCGCCCTCCGGCTGCTGCGCACCCTCCAGGAACACGGCTTCGTCACCCGCCAGTCCGACCACCGCTACCGGCTCGGCGGCCGGCTGTTCGCGCTCGCCCACCAGGCGCTGGAGGGCATCGACATCCGCCAGGTCGCCGCCCCCTACCTGGCCGTGCTGAACGAGCGGTACGGGCACACCGTCCACCTGTCCGTCCTGGAGGGGGACGAGGTCCTCTACCTCGACCAGGTCGACGCCCGCTACCCGGACACCGGTCGCGGCCGGCTCGGCGAGGGCGTCCGGATCGGGCGCCGCACCCCCGCCGTGGCCACCGCCGCCGGCAAGGTGCTGCTGGCCGACCTGCCCGCGGACCGAATCGCCGCCTTCCTCGCCGAAGCCGAACTCCCGGCCCGCTCCCCGCAGTCGGCCCCCGACCCGGAGGAGCTGCGGGCGGAGCTGGCCGAGGTGCAGCGGCTCGGCTGGGCCGCCGAACAGGCCGACCACCACGAGGCGGTGAACTGCATCGCCGCCCCGATCGCCGGCACCGAGGGCACCGCCATCGCCGCCTGCTCGATCTCCGCCCCCGACCGGGTCGCCTCCGTCGTCGAACTCAGCAAACTGCTGCCGGAACTGCTCTGCACCGTCGAGGCGATCTCGCTGGCGTACGGCGGCTCCCCCACCCCGCGCTGGTGCGAGAACCGCTGCGGCGCGAAGCACGCGGTCCGCGCCGACCGCCGCTGAGCCGCTACTCCTCGCCGTCCCGCGAACCGATCCGGTGCCAGGCCCGCGGCGCCCGCCAGCCGTACCTGAGCGCCAGCATCCGCACCGTGAACGCGGCCACCGCCGCCAGCGCGGCGCTGAGCGGCGTGAGCTGCCCGACGCCGATCAGCACCGCCGTGATCGCCGCGCCGATCAGCGCCGGCACCGCGTAGATCTCCCGGTCCCAGCGCAGCAGCGACGGCGGCTCCATCGCCAGCACGTCGCGCACCACACCGCCGCCCGCCGCCGTCAGCATCCCGCAGGACACCGACGCGACCGCGCCCAGCCCGTAGTCGTGCGCCTTGATGGTGCCGGTGACGGCGAACAGCCCGAGGCCCGCCGCGTCCAGCACCATCACCGCACGGTTGATCCGCTCCACCTCCGGGTGCAGGAAGAACACCACCACCCCGGCCACCAACGGGGTCGGGAAGTAGCCGGAGTTGGTGAAGGCGGCCACCGGCAGCGCGCCGATCACCAGGTCCCGCAGCACGCCGCCGCCCAGCGCGGTGGCCTCGGCCAGCACGCAGATGCCGAAGATGTCCATGTTCTTGCGGACGGCCAGCAGGCCGCCGGACAGGGCGAAGACGAAGATGCCCACCAGGTCGAGTGCCTGCTGGACGTCGTGCGGGAAGATCTCGGATGTCACCTGGTCAGTGTCCATGCCGCCCGGAGGCCGCCGGTCGCCGGGCGGTCAGACGAACGACTCGTGCGGCGCCGGCCCGCCCAGCGCGTTCAGCCGCTCCGGCATCCGCAGCGTGGTCATCCGCCGCCAGCCGCCCGCCCGTTCGTACCCGTAGACCGCGTGGATGCCCGCCGCCAGCGCCGCCGACTTCGCCCGCGGCCAGCGCAGCAGCTCCCCCAGGTGCGCCATCACCGCCAGGCTGACGTCCCGGTAGGTGCGGATCTCCGCGCGCGCGGTGGCCTGCAGGGTGTCCAGGATCGTCCGGCCGTGCCCGTGGTACGCGAGCCGCAGCAACTCCTCGTGGCAGAACGCCAGATGGTTGTCCTCGTCGTGGGAGATCATCCGTACCGCCCGGCCCAGCTCCGGGTGGTCCCCGAAGATCCGCTTCAGCATCAGCATCTGCTCGGACGCCCGCTGCTCGGTCACCCGGGAGTGCGCCAGGTACGTGATCACGTCCCGCTCGGTCAGCGGCTCGTCGCGGCGCAGCCGGGAGTGCGCCAGGCCGATGCCCTGCCGCTCCAGGATCATCGTGTAGTCGGTCTCGTCCGGGACCTCGGTCGGATCGAGCCCCCGCTTGTGCATCAGCGCCTTGAAGATCCGCCCGTGCTTGTCCTCGTCCGCCCCGTGCCGGGCCACCTTCGGCGCCAGCTCGCGGTCCGGCACCAGCCGGGCGATCCGGCCGTTCTCCCAGCCGCCCTGATCCTCCCCCTTGGCCGCGATCGAACAGAACAGCCGGAACGCCCGGTCGTCCTCGTGGATCTCCTCGAACAGACTGCGGACCGAAAGCATGGCGGACCTACCCCTCGCACGGGAGCCGGAACATTCCGGTCCAGTCAAGGCACCCCCACCCACCCGGGCAACAGCTCACGCCCCGCGCTCCGCCGAACGAACGACCCCGGTGCCGCGCCCGGGCTACCCGACCAGCCGGCGCCGCCAGTCCAGCCCCGTCACCCGGACCGCCTCGTCCGGACTGCCGTTCCAGCCGACCGCCAGCCCGGCCCCCTCCAGCGCCGCGACCACCTCCCGGCCGACCGCCGCCGTGGTGTCCGGCGAGCCGTCCCAGCCGCCGTACTGCAGCCACAGGTCCTGGCCGGACGCGGCGCCCTCGGCGCTCTGGGAGTGGAAGTAGACGAAGCCCCGGGAGCCCTCCGCCGCCTCCGCGCCGATCTCCTCCTGGCCGCAGTTGCGGCAGCAGGTGAAGTTCTCCCGGGCGGTGATGCCGCTCTCCTCCAGCGCGGCGAACGCCCGCGCCACCCGCTCCGGGTCGGTCTCGCCGACCCACGCCCGCTGCTCGGCGACCCGCTCCAGCCACATCCGGTCGACCAGCTGCTTCGCCTGCGCCGCCGTCACCGGCCGGTGCTCCCCGTCGACCAGGTACTCCTCGGCGGCCTCGGCGGCCTGCGCGAGCGTCGTGTACCCCGCCACCAGCAGCAGCCGCACCTCCTCGACCAGGCTCGCCTCGTCCTCCGCCGGCAGCTCCAGCGGCGCGGGCTCCGGGACGTCGAACTCCATCCGCTCCCACGCCGGCCCGGCGTCCCAGCCGTCGTCCTGCCGCGCCCATCCGAGCAGCAGCGCGGCGACCTGCTCCACGTCCGCCACCCGCGTCCCGTAGTGCCGGGCGGGGCTGCCCGCCCGGTGCTCCACCGTCCACGCCCCGTCCTCCGGGCACGCCTGCGCGTACGTGTCCGGCAGGTCGGGCACCCGCTGGAGCACCACGAACGTCCCGCTCGCGTACGCCATGTCCCGCACCATGTCGACGAGTTCGTCCTCCGAGACCCGCACCCGCACCGCGTCGGACTGGTCCCGCACCGCAATCTCAAGCATCCCGCCACTCTCCCATCCGGGACTGTCAGGTCGGCGAGGCGGATGGGCGCGAAGAGCGGGCGGACGCGAAGAGCGGGTGGGCGCGAAAACAGGGGCGCGGGGAACTGCGCGAGTCGGGAGGCCCCGTCAGCCAGGTCGCGATCAACGGCAGGTCATTGCCCGCGTCGCGATCCCATTGACGTGCGCCTCCCGCTGCGCGCAGTTCCCCGCGCCCCCGGTTTCGCGCCCTTGTCGCCTTACTCTCCCGCGCTGTTCTCCGGGAAGTGGCACGCCACCTGGTGCCCGGTCTTCGCGACGGCGAGCGGCGGTTCCTGGCTGGCGCAGATGTCCTGCGCCTTCCAGCAGCGGGTGCGGAACCGGCAGCCGCTCGGCGGATTGAGCGGGGACGGGACGTCGCCGGTGAGCAGGATGCGCTCGCGGCGCTCCTTGCGCCGCGGGTCCGGCACCGGCACCGCGGACATCAGGGCGTTGGTGTACGGGTGCATCGGCTGGGTGTACAGGGAGTCGCGGTCGGCGATCTCCACCACCTTGCCGAGGTACATGACGGCGACCCGGTCGGAGACGTGCCGGACGACCGAGAGGTCGTGGGCGATGATCAGGTAGGTCAGGCCGAGCTCCTGCTGGAGGTCGTCCAGCAGGTTGACCACCTGGGCCTGGATGGAGACGTCCAGGGCGGAGACCGGCTCGTCCGCGACGATCATCTTCGGGCGGAGGGCGAGCGCGCGGGCGATGCCGATGCGCTGGCGCTGGCCGCCGGAGAACTCGTGCGGGTAGCGGTTGTAGTGCTCGGGGCTGAGTCCGCAGAGTTCCAGGAGGTCCTGGACGGCCTTCTTGACGCCGTGCTCAGTCTTGACGTTCTGCAACCGGAACGGCGCGCCGACGATGGTGCCGATGGTGTGCCGCGGGTTCAGCGAGGAGTACGGGTCCTGGAAGATCATCTGGATGTCGCGGCGGTACGGCCGCATCGCCGCGACGCCCAGGTGGGTGATGTCGGCGCCCTCGAACTCGATCTTCCCGCCGGTGGGTTCGTCGAGTCGGGTGACCAGGCGTCCCATGGTGGACTTGCCGCAGCCGGACTCGCCGACCACGCCGAGCGTCTCGCCGGCCATGACCTCGAAGTCGATGCCGTCGACGGCGCGGACCGCGCCGACCTGGCGCTTCAGCAGGCCCTTGGTGACCGGGAAGTGCCGGGTCAGCCCGGTGACCCGCAGCAGGGGTTCACGGTCCGGGCCGGGTGCCTGGGCCGGCACCTTCGCGGCCTCCGGGGCCGCCGTCTGGCTGTCCGTCATCGGTTGTCTCCAAGTGGGTGGTACGTGCTCACAGCCGGGGCGCGATCTCTTCGGTGAAGATCCGGTGGCGTTCGGCGATCGGCAGGTGGCAGGCGGCGAAGTGCCGGGGCGCGGCCTCGGCGAGCACGGGCACCTCGCTGGTGGAGCGGCCGCCGGTGAGCTCGGCGTACGGGCAGCGCGGGTGGAACGCGCAGCCGGACGGCACGTTGATCAGGCTCGGCGGGGTGCCCTTGACCGGGATCAGCCGGTCCTGGAGCTCCCGGTCGAGGCGGGGCATCGAGCCGAGCAGGCCCCAGGTGTAGGGGTGCTCGGGGGATTCGAAGATGGTGGCGGCGGGGCCGCGCTCGACGGGCTTGCCGCCGTACATGACCAGGATGTCGTCGGCGATCTCGGCGACCACGCCCAGGTCGTGCGTGATGATGATGACCGCGGAGCCGAACTCCTTCTGCAGGTCCCGGATCAGGTCGAGGATCTGCGCCTGGACGGTGACGTCCAGGGCGGTGGTCGGCTCGTCGGCGATCAGCAGCGCGGGGTCGTTGACCAGCGCCATCGCGATCATGGCGCGCTGGCGCATGCCGCCGGAGAACTCGTGCGGGTAGTTGTCGACCCGCTTGTCGGGCTGCGGGATGCCGACCCGGTCGAGCATCTCGATGGCCCGGGTCCGGGCGACCTTCTTGGAGGTGCCGGGGTGGTGGGCCCGGTAGCCCTCGATGATCTGGGCGCCGACCGTGTAGTACGGGTGCATCGCGGTCAGCGGGTCCTGGAAGATCATCGCCATCTTCTGGCCCCGGAGCTTGCGCACCGTGTCGGGGTCGGACGAGACCAGCTCCTGGCCGTCCAGCCAGATCTCGCCGGAGATCTGCGGGGCGCCGCGCTTGGAGCCGGTGCGGTGCAGGCCCATGATCGACAGCGAGGTGACGGACTTTCCGGAGCCGGACTCGCCCACGATGCCCAGGGTCTTCCCGCGCTCCAGGTCGAAGCTCAGGCCGTTGACGGACTTCACCAGGCCGTCGTCGGTCGGGAAGTGCACCTTCAGGTCGCGAACGGAGAGGAAGGGCTTGTCGGTGTTGCTCATGCCAGTTTCACCCGGGGATCGACGACGGCGTACAGCAGGTCAACCAGGAGATTGGCCATCACGATGAAGAACGCGGCGAAGAGCGTCACGCCCATGATCACCGGCAGGTCGCTGGCGGCGATCGACTGGACGGCCTCGTAACCGAGTCCGCGCAGGTTGAAGGTGTTCTCGGTGAGCACCGCACCGCCGAGCAGACCGCCGAGGTCCATGCCGAAGATGGTCAGGATCGGGGTCAGCGTGGAGCGCATGGCGTGCTTGCCGATGACCACCGGTTCCTTGAGGCCCTTGGCGCGCGCGGTGCGGATGTAGTCCTCGCCGAGCACGTCCAGCAGGGTCGCGCGACTGAGTCGGGCGTAGGTCGCGGCGAACAGGAAGGCCAACGTCACCCAGGGCAGGACCAGCCCCTGGAACCAGGCCACCGGATCGACCGTGAAGTCGGTGTACTTGCGCGGGAACCAGCCGAGTTGTCCGACGAAGATCGCGAGCGAGACCAGGCCGGTGAAGTACATCGGCAGCGAGACGCCGGCCAGCGCGACGGACATCGTGATGCGGTCCAGCGCGGTGCCCCGGCGCAGCGCGGAGATGACGCCGGTGGCGGTGCCGAACACCAGCCACAGGATCGAGGCGCCGACGGCGAGCGAGAAGTCCACGCCGACGCGGTTGAGCAGCAGCGGCCAGACCTCCCGTTCGGTCTTGAACGAGTAGCCCAGGCAAGGCGCGTAGCAGTGGGTCACGTCGTTGCCGGCGTTGTAGTCGCGGCCGACGACGATGCCCTTCAGGAAGAGCCAGAACTGTTCGACGATCGACTTGTCGAGGCCCATCTTGTGGCGGATACCCTCGACGGCCACCTTGTCCGCGATCTTGCCCACGTAGAGCAGCGCGGGGTCGCTTCCGGTGAGCTTGGGCACCATGAAGAAGATGCCGAAGGTCACCGCAGCGACCACCAGCAGCATGAGGACGACGTTGATCAGTCGCCTGAAGAGATACACGAGCACTGCGGTCGGCCCTGCCGCGGGCCGGCCGGAGGTCCCCGGTGGGGGACCGTTCCGGCCGGC